>JALSIK010000372.1 GCA_026990045.1 Chromatiales bacterium
GGCCGCCGCCGCCAGCTTGTACCGGCGCTTGCCCCGGTAGAACAGCATCACCGCCACCGCCACCGGCACCAGGATGCCGAGGAAAATGGCCGCGTAGTTGGCCGCAAACACGGAATCGCCGAACGCGCCGGCCATGCGCTTGTCCGGGTTGAACCCCACCGCCGCCGCTTCACGGAAGATCTCCACCCCCATCATGAACACCACGAACAGGATCACGGCGACGTAACGGCGGATGTCGTCGCGATCGCGCGCCGCGTGGAAGAACAGGAAGTACAGCACGCTGTAGGCGATGATGGTCTTGAGCACCGTGACGTCGTCGATGAAGTGCGGTGTCCCGTTGGCCACGGCCACCAGCAACGCCCACGCCGCCACCGCGTAGTAGAAGATGAACCGGGACTTGAGCGGCGCCGGCACTTCCGACTTGCCTTCCCGCGTCACCACCCCGGCGATGGCCAGCAGGAGGAGGAGGTTGTAGACGTTGAACCCCTTGATCCCCAGGCTCTGCGGGAAATGCAGGGCGTTGGGAATATAGATGATCAGTGCCGCCAGCAGTGCCTTGAGGTACATCACTCGGCCTCCGCCTTCCGTGCCGGCGGGCCACCCCGCCATCCACCCAGCCGCCGCGCCACGAAGTCGCGCGCCACCCTGATCTCGTCGAGCCCGAGCAGCCACCCGGCCGCGATGAAGGCCCCGAAACCCGGGACCAGCATGGCGAGGTCGATCACCCGCTCCGCGGTCCCGTGCGGCGCCATCCAGATCCCCGCCACCAGGAAGGCCAGCCCCTTGGCCACGGCGACCATGACGAGGCTCATGACGATGACCCGCCACGTCGTGCCCCACAGGGCCGCCGCGATGCGGTACTGCAACGCCCGCGACAGCAGCATGGACGATGCCAGCGCCGTGACGGACACCGCGAGGGACGTGGCCAGGGCGATGCCCGGCACCCCCAGCGGCCCCGCCAGCAGCCACGTGAGAATCACGTTGAGCACCACCGCGAACAGGCCCAGGGCCACCGGGATCCAGGGCCGCACCATGGCGTGGAAGGCCGCGAAATTGAACCACGACGTGGCCTTGGACAACATCCCCACGGACAGCGCCATGACGACCCAGGACACGGCCCGCGCATCGTCCCGGTCGAAGCGGCCGCGCTCGAACAGCAGGGATACCAGGTCCTCCGCATAGACAATGAAGACGGTGGAGGCCGGCACCATCAGGAACACCAGCACCTGGACCCCGCGCCGGTGGGCCTCGGCCATGCCCGCCACGTCGCCGGCCGCCCACAGGCGGCTGAAGGTGGTGTAGAACGCGGTGCGCACGGCATGGCCGAAGATTTCTATCGGCACGAGGGCCAGCATGGTGGCATAGCTGAGCACCGCAATGGCGCCGGCCCCGACCCAGGAGGCGAATATCTGGTCCACGATGTCCATCACCACGGCGCCGGCAAAGCCGATGACCAGCGGCCCCACGTGCCGCAGGGCCGCCTGGAAATCCGGGTGGCGGACCGCGAGCGCCGGCCTCAGGAATCGCACCAGCGTCTGCCAGTGAGCCATGACCAGGAGCAGGGACTGGGCGGCAAAGCCCGCGATCACCGCGTAGGCCAGCGCCCAGATCCCGTGGGCCGGCACGAACAGGAAGCAGGCGGCGATGATGAAGAGGTTGGAAACGATGCCCTCCAGCGAGGCCACGACGAACTTGCTCTGCGCAAAGGCCACCGCGGACAGGACCGCGTTGATCCCCAGCACCACCGTGGCCAGCGCCATGACCCGCAGCAGTCCTCCTGCCAGTTCCCTGGATTCGGCCCCGAGCCCCGGCGCAACGGCATCCACGACGAGCAGGGGATTGAGCGCCATGAGGGTGGCCGCGAACGAGACCGCCACCAGCATCAGGGTGAACAACGTATTCACCCCCCGCCACTGGCCGGCGCCCCGGGCATCGCGCAGGGCGTCCATGTACCTGGGAATGAATGCCGCCGAGACGATGCCCTTCAGGACATTGGGGATCACCGTGGGCAGCAGGTAGGCGACGAGAAAGGCGTCCATCAGGCCCGATGCCCCGAAGGTCCACGCGATGACCAGGGTCTTGACCAGGCCGAGGAACTTGCCCACCAGGTTGAGGGCCGACACCGTGGCCGAGGCGCGCAGTGCCATGCCGGCGCTCATGACGCCGCCTCCGCGCGGGCCGTCCGCGCAGCGGTTGCGCCGGCCTCAAGGCATGGTCGCACGATGCACCTCCTCCGGCAGCGGCCTGCCCCCGGCGGCCTCGCCCCCGTCCCGGGCGGCGTCCAGGTGACGCCGCGCCCACAGCTCGTACATGAGCACCACCCACAGGGGCTCGCTGCGATCGGCGACGCCCCGTCCGTGTTCGTCGAGCAGCGTGCGCACGGCGGACGGGGAGAACGCACCCCGCTCGATGAACGCGCGGCTGTGAACCATGTCCTGCAGCAGCTCGTGCAGGGGACCGCGGAACCACTCCGCCAGGGGAATGGCAAAGCCCTGCTTGGGCTTGTCCAGCAGCGCCGCCGGGAGGAGTCCCCGCGCCACCCGGCGGAACAGGCGCTTGGTGACGCGGCCCCGGATCTTGTGGTGAAACGGCAGCCGGGCGGCGAATTCCAGCAGTTCATGGTCCAGCAACGGGGCACGGGCCTCCAGCGAATTGGCCATGGTGGCCCGATCCACCTTGACCAGGATGTCGTCCACCAGGTAGCTCTCCACGTCGCCGGCGATGACCGCGTCCCCGGCCTCCAGCGCCGCCGGGAACAGCCCCTCCACCACGCCGTAATCATCCGGGGCGGCGGCCGTGCCCAGCAGTCGCGCCGCCGCTGGCGGCGTCATGAGGGCGACCCCGCTCAGGTAACTGCGGGGAAAGGGCAGCGACACGCGCGTACCGACCCAGCCCAGGCGCCGGAGCCGGCGGTTGCGGAACCGTCCCGCCAGCGCCGCCGCGATTCGGCCCGGCAGGCGTCCCCCCCACGACTGCAGGGCGTGCACGGTCAGGAACCTGGGGTAACGCTCGTATCCGCCGAAGGCCTCGTCGCCGCCGTCCCCCGACAGGACCATCTTGACGTGCCGCGCCGCCATGCGCGCGACGAGGAAGGTGGGAATCGCCGAGGAGTCCGCGAAGGGCTCGTCGAAGTACCATGCCAGGTCATCGAGCAGGGCCAGCGCATCGGGCTCGACGACGAGTTCTTCGTGCTCGGCGCCCACGTGCCGGGCCAGCACCCGGGCATCGTCCAGCTCGCTGTACCGCTCCTCGCGGAACCCGATGGAAAAGGTCTTCACCGGCCGGTCCATGTACCGGGCCATCAGGGCGACGACCACGCTCGAGTCCAGCCCGCCGCTCAGGAACGCGCCGAAGGGAACATCGCACACCAGCCGGGCACGCACCGCGTCGGCGAGGTGTTCCCGCAGGCGCTCGGCGAGCACATCCTCGTCGTCCTCCCACTTGGGCTGGAAGGCGAGGCGCCAGTAGCGGTGCAGCGACACCCCGCCCTCGCGGAACACGAGGTAGTGGGCGGCGGGCAGCTTGGAGACGGCGCGGAAAATGCTGAGCGGCGCCGGCACGTACCCCATGAGACAGTACAGCCTCACGGCCTCGTCCGACACCGTGGTGTCCAGCCCGGGATAGCGCAGGAGCGACTTGAGCTCGGATCCGAACACCAGGGCTTCCGTGCCGGCGTGGTAGTAGAGCGGCTTTTTCCCCAGGCGGTCCCGCGCCAGCACGAGGGTCCGCTCGCGGGCGTCCCACACGGCGATGGCAAACATGCCGCGCAGGCGGGAGAAACAGGCCGTGCCGTATTCCTCGTAGGCATGCACGATGACCTCGGCGTCACCGCTGGAGCGGAAGCGGTGGCCGCGGGCCAGCAGTTCCCGCCGCAGTTCGGCGAAATTGTAGATCTCGCCGTTGAAGACCACGCACACGGAGCGGTCCTCGTTGTACACCGGCTGGGCCCCCGTCTCCAGGTCGATGATGGCCAGCCGCCTCATGCCCAGGAACGCTTCCGGCTGGTGATGGATCCCCTCGTCGTCGGGACCACGATGCGCGATGGCCCCGCACATGGCCCGGGCCACTTCCATCCCCGCCACCCGGGCCCCGGGCCGGGCCACGGCCCCGACGATGCCGCACATCAGGCCGCCCTCCGCAACCGCTGCCCGCCCGCGCCGGGTCCGGCGCCGTAGGCGCGCAGGATCCGGTCCGCCACCGCCGGGATGCTGGCCTCCCGCTCCATGACGGCCCGCGCGCGGCGGCCCATGTCCGCAAGGTGCGGCCGCGCCGGTCCCGCCGCCCGGGCCAGGACCTGGGCCAGCGCCGCCGTGTCGCCGGGCTCCACCAGCCACCCGGTGTCGTCCTCGCGGACCCAGTCCTCGGTGCCGCTGATCCGGGTGCCGATGACCGGCAGCCCGGCGGCCATGTATTCGAGCAGGCTGTTGGACAGGCCCTCGTGGGTGGAGACCAGGACGCCCACGTCGGCCCGGCCCAGGAGCCGGATCACCTCTTCCCGCGGCTGCGCCCCCAGGAACGCCACCTGGCGGGCGATGCCCAGGGACCGGGCGCGCCCGGCGAGCTCCTCCGCCAGCGGCCCCTGGCCCACCACCATCAGCCGCGCGTCGTCCCGCCCGGCGAGCGCCACCGCCCAGGCCTCGAGCAGCATGGGCAGGTTCTTCTCGGGCACCAGGCGGCCGACGAAGATGGCGGTGAACGCCGCGCCGTCGCCCGTCCGCGCCCCGGCCTGCGGCCGGAACCGATGGGTGTCCACCGCGTTGGGGATGCGGTGGATGCGCGCGGGAGGGAAACCGTGCTTGACCAGCAGGGCCTCCAGCTCCCGGCTGGTGGCCTGGACCGCGGTCGCCAGCCGGATGCAGCGCCGCAGCAGCCACAGCACCGGGGACCGCCGCCGCGACAGGATCCCGAGCTCGCTCTCCAGCCAGCCGGTGAGCTTGACCAGGACCGGCTTGCCCGCCAGCCGGCCCACCACGCAGGCGACGGCGGCCATGTGGTGGGCGATGTGCACGTGGAACACGTCGTAGCGGCGCCGGTTGGCGAACAGGTGCCAGGCGAGCCGCGCCAGCATGACGATGCCGCCCACGACCCGCACCCGGGGATACGGAATGCGCCACACCGGGATCCCGTCCACCCGGTCGTGTTCCTCCCGCGCGCCCGCAGGGGTCATGGGCACGACGATGGACACCTGGTGCCCCCGCCGGCGCAGGTAGCGTGACAGCGTCGCGAGCTGGCTCTCCGCGCCGCCGCCGCCCGCCACCGGGTAGGTGCTCTCGAGCACCATGGCGATGCGCAACGGTTCAGCGGGAGCCATCGACGAACCTCCGGTGCCACAGTTCCAGCATGAGCAGCAGCCAGATCTCCTGGGTGTGGTCCCACGCCCCCCGGCGATGGCGATCGACGAGGCGGCGGATGAACGCCTGGTTGAAATATCCCCGCTGGCGGGCCCGCTCCGACAACAGGAGATCGCCCACCAAGTCGCCGAAGCCCCGGTGGTGCCGGAACCACTCGCCCACGGGCAGGCCGAACCCCTGCTTTTTCTTCTGCCGGATCTCCACGGGCAGCACGTCCGCCATGGCCTGCTTGAACAGGTAGCGTTTCTTGAGGCCCCGCACCTTCCAGCCCGCCGGGATGCGGCCGGTGAAATCCACCAGGCCGGGATCCAGGAACGGGTAGACCACCGCGACCCCGGCCGCGCGCGCGGCACGGTTGACCTTGGTCAGGTCGTTGTCGGCGATGGCCATCTGCAGGTCGATGTACATGAGCCGGTGCAGCTCGGACGGCGCGCGCGCGTCCCGGTAGATCATGCGCACCACGTCCAGCGATTCCTCCGGCACGAGCTCGGCGCGCAGCTCGCCGCTGAGCAGCTCGTCGAAATAATCGGAGGCAAACGAATCATCGGTGTAGAAGCGGTCGGGATTGGGCAGCGAGCCCCGGCGCACGAAATTGGCCAGCTTGTTGGTGGGCCGCCAGTCGAGCACCGCCAGCGCCTGCCCCACCCGGCGCGCGGGATGCCGCAGGAATCCCGGCAGATCGTGGAACCACTGGAACACCCGGTCCTTGGCGTAACGCTCGTTGCCACCGAAGATCTCGTCGCCGCCGTCCCCCGCCACCAGCGTGTCCACGCCGGCACCGCGGGCCATGCGGGCGCAGTAATAGGTCGGCACCGCGGACGAATTGCCGAACGGCTCGTCGTAGGCATCCACCAGGCGGTCGAGCACGGCCAGGGCGTCACCGGCACCCACCTGGCCGAAATGGGCGTCGGTGCCGAAGGCGCGCGCCGCCAGCCGGGCATACTCCATTTCATCGAATTCCGCCTCGCCGAACCCGATGCTGAAGGATGCCACCCGCCGGCCGGGGTCCTGGCGTGCCAGGATCCCGGTCACCGACGAGCTGTCGGTGCCGCCGGACAGGAAGGTCCCCCATCCTTCCCCGCCCGGGCGGTGCCGCTGCACCGAATCCACGATGGCGGACTTGAGGCGCGCGGTGAGTTCCGGTTCGGGACCCTCCAGGTCCTCGGGGTACCCCGGCCGCCAGTAGCGCTCCAGCGTCACCCGCCCCGCGCGGAACTCCAGCCGCGTGCCCGGCGCCACCTTGCGCACCCGGCGGTAGATGGTGTGAGGTGTCGGAATGTAGGAAAAATTCAGGTGGTGATACAGGGCGTGGACATCTATCTCGGCCCCGCCCTCGGCCTCGAGCACCGCCCGCAGGAGCCGGAGGTCCGTGGCCAGGGCGATGCCGCCGGCCAGGGTGGTGTAATACAGGGGGTAGAAGCGGAAAGCATCGGTCACGGCCACCAGGCGGGCCTCCGCGCGGTTCCAGAACACCCCCGCGAACTTGCCGCGGAGCCCGGCCAGGGGACCGCAGCCCGCGACGCGCGCGGCCTCGTCCAGCGCGGCGCCGAGGCCGTCCGTCACCTCGCCCCCGCCCGCCGGGGCGGGAATGGCATGGTGCAGCAGCACGCCGTCCCACTCCGGGTCCTGCACCACCCGGGCCGAGCCCGAGGCGCGGGCGCTCACCCGGGGGCCGTCGGCCACCAGCCGCGGCGCCATGACGATGCCGCCGGCGGCCGGCCAGCCCGCATGCAGGGACTCGCGGCCGTAACGCCGCGCCTCGCCGGGCGGGCTGAACACCACCAGGAAATCCCCCAGCGGCGCCGTCACCTGCGGTGCCGGCGTCTCCCGCTCCACCGCCCGTGGCTCCACCGTCATGCCGCCCTCCCCGTCTGCTCGTAGATGGACTCCATGCGCTGGACCATGGCGGGAATGGAAAACCGCCGCTCGGCCACGCGCCGCGCTTCCGTGCCCAGGCGCCGGCGCAGTTCCACGTCGCCCACCAGGCGTCCCATGGCCCGGGCCAGGGCCAGGTGATCGTCGCTGGGATAAAGCAGGCCCGTGCGCTCGTGTTCCAGCAGCTCCACGTTGCCCCCCACCCGCGACGCCACCACCGGCCGGCCGGCAGCCATGCCTTCCAGGATGGTGTTGGACAGCCCTTCGCGGAACGAGGGCAGGACCACGAAGTCCGCCGCCTGCATGAGCTGCTCCACGTCGTCGCGCTGGCCCAGGAGGCGGAAACACCCCTCCAGCCCGCGGCGCACGATTTCCGTCTCCACCCGCGACCGCAGCTCGCCGTCGCCGGCCAGGCACATCACCGGGACCGGCCCCGACTCCTTGAGCACGGCCATGGCCCGGACCAGCGACGGCAGGTTCTTGTGTTCCACGAAGCGGCCCACGAACAGCCCCATCACCTCCCCGTCCCCGATGCCCAGGGACGCCCGCAGCGCGGCCAGGCGGTCGGCCGGCACCTCCGGCGGGATCTCGATGCCGTTGTACACCACCTCCACCCGTTCCGGCTCCAGGCCCATCCGTTCCAGCGCATAGTCGGCCCCGGCCCGGGAATTGGACACCACGCAGTCCGAGTAACGGCTGACCCAGCGCTTGATGCGCCACTGCAGGGGGCTGTACCACTCGTAGCGCCCCCGGATGGAGCTGACGAATCCGCCGCGGCCGTTGACACCGTGCGCCACCATGCCCCAGAGCTCGGCCGAAAAGGCGAAGCAGTGCATCACGTCGTATCCCCCCTCGCGGATGCGGCGCGCCAGCCCGGCGACGAAACGCGGATCCAGCGGGCGGCGCTTGGGCACCTGGAGCACGGGGATCCCCATCTCCTCGAGCTCGTCCACCAGGTGCGAGCGGTTGCGGAAATACAGCACCGACGGCTGGAACCGTTCCCGGTCGATGTGGCGCAGCAGGCGCACGATCTGGCGCTGGCTGCCGCCCACTTCCATTTCGTCGGTCACGATGAGCAGGCGCACCTCAGCCGGCCTCCCCGACCACCTGGTGGAACAACCGCTGCAGCTTGGCCGCCTCTTTCTCCACGTCGAATTCGCGCTCGATGCGCTGGCGCGCGGCCCGCGCCAGCGCCTCCTGCAGGGCGGGGTTGGACAGCAACCGGGCCAGGGCCCCGGCCAGGGCGGCGACGTCCCCCGGCGGCGCCAGCAGCCCGGTGACCCCGTCCTCGACCAGTTCCGGGATCCCGGACACCGTGGTGGACACCACCGGCGTGCCCACCGCCATGGCCTCCATGAGGGACACCGGGATGCCGTCCCGCCCGCCGTCGCGATCCACCACCGCCGGCAGCACGAAGGCCGCCGCCGCCAGCAGGCTCGCGCGCACCGCGTCCTGGGGCCGGGCCCCCGCGAGCCTGACCCGCGACTCCAGCCGGAGATCCCGGATGAGCCGGTCCAGGTGTCCCCGGAGCGGCCCGTCGCCGATGATCTCGCACTCGAAGTCCACGCCCTGGTCGCGCAGCCGCGCACAGGCCCGGACGAGGGTATCCAGGCCCTTCATCTCCACCAGGCGGGCGACGGCCAGGATCTTCCCCGCCTGCTTGCGGCTGCGGTCGTAGCGGAACTCGGCCAGGCGCACGCCGCAGTGGATCACCCGCATCTTGTCGCCCAGGTCGAGGCCGCGCTCCTGCTCCAGGAACCGGCAATTGAAACGGGAGATGGTCACCCCGAAGGCGGCGGCACGGATCTTCCACTGCAGGAGCTGGTCTTCGAGAAAGATGTCGTGGGCGTGGGAGGTGAACGAAAACGGTACCCCCAGGTGCTCGGACAGGACCAGGGCCCCGGTGGAGGGATAGGTGGCCCAGTGCGCATGGACCATGTCCGGCCGCCAGCGACGGACGGCGGGCAGGCGTCCCAGCGTCCGCCACCACACCACCAGGCTCTTGGCCAGGGACGCCGGGCGCCGCCACAGCCCGCGGATCATGGCCCCCAGCAGCCTGGCGTTGCGCCACGGGTGGCGGAGCAGCGCCGCGGCCACGTTGACCGCGGCCGCCGGCCAGGCCGCCGGGTAGATGACGCGTGAACACAGGGCCTCGGCGTCGGGCTGGACCAGCCGTTCCTGCGGATGCTTGAGCGAGAGAATGCGCACGTCGTCCCCGCGGCGCAGCAGCGCCTCCAGCTCGCGGACGATGAAGGTCTCCGACCAGCACGGGAACAGGGACACCACGTACAGGATCCGCATCGCGCCCCCTCAGCCGGTGGTCCCGGCGCGGCCGGCGATGCGCAGCAGGCTGCTGCGCATCGCGTCGTACCTGCGGTTGCCCAGCACCCGCTTGGCCCACCGCGTCATCGTGAACCGCGTCGCCTGTACCGCGAGCGCGCCCGTGCGCGCCCCCATCCAGGCGGCCACGGTGCCGGGCGCGGTCCCGGCCAGCACCGCCAGGCGCGGGATGCCGCCACCGGCCCCGCGCCCGTTCCAGTAGCCCGGGCGGGACGTGCACACCGCCTCGTACCCCAGTTCGCGCGCCACCTCCACCACCGGCCCGGTGATCCGCCCGCCCGGCGGCGCGAACAGGGTCACGGGCACACCCAGCCGATCCTCGATCATGGCCTTGCTCTGGTGGAGTTCGGCGCGCACTTCCCGCGCCGACAGTTCATCGAAATAGCGATGGGTGTAGCCGTGCGACTGGATGGACATGCCCGCCGCCGCCATCTCGCGCAGCTGGGCCCAGGTGACGAAACCGGTGCTCCCCACCACGGACGGGTTGACGAAGAAATCCGCCGTCGCCCCCTCGTCCATCAGCAGGGGAAAGGCCTGGGTGAAATTGGTCTCGTGGCCGTCATCGAAGGTGAGGCCCACCGCGCCCCGCTCCCGCTCCGCGGGCCGTCGCCGCAGGTCCCGCACCGCGCGCACGACCCGGCCCATTGCCCGGGCCTCGCGCAGGTGGCGGCGAAAGCCGGCGGCATCCACCGCGTACCGGGGATCGGCGTGCTCCAGCTCG
>JALSIK010000373.1 GCA_026990045.1 Chromatiales bacterium
ATCTGGTCGGTGACGTAGGAATACCCCACGTAGGTGAAGAACACCGCGGCCACGGTCACGGTGAGGATGACCCAGTAGGGGATCTCGTTGCGGGCCCGGGCGAAGGCGGTCTCCCGGGGCAGGCCGTGCGGCGACAGGCGCAGGCTGCGGGTGCGCCGGTAGCCTTCGATCTGGGCCTTGAGATCCACCTGCAGGGCCATGAGCTGCTCCAGCCCCTTGAGCCGGTAGGCCCCCTCGAAGCCGAGCTGGAGGCAGACGAAGTAGAGTTCCAGCAGGTCCAGGTTGCGCTCGCCGCCCTGGCGCAGCTCCGCCAGCTTCTTGAAGAACCCCTCGCCGGCCAGGTGCTCGCCGAAGAACTCGAGCTGCAGCGGCCGCGCCATCCAGTCCATGCGGCCCGGCCACTGGGAGGTGAGCACCACCTCGTCGATGTAGGCGGCCATGGCGTAACGCGCGTCCTTGACCACCTGCATTGTGATCTGGCGCTCGAAGGCCATGCGTTCCATCTCGTCGAAGCCGGCCAGGATCCGCTCGCGATAGTTCTCGGGCAGGGACTCGCCGCGGTCCCCGCCCCGGAACGGCGCGGCGAGCGCGAACAGCGAGGTGCAGCACTCCAGCAGTGGATTGACGGCGATGGCCTTGCCCATGTTCCGCCTACTCCTGCACCGTGACCACTTCCATCTTCACCCGGGCGAACTCGTTGGGCAGGAATACCGCCAGCGTCTGGTCGCCCACGATGCGATCCCAGAATTCGCCCCGCGGCTCGATGCGGAAGTACTCGAAGCCGCTCTTGACCGGCATGTTGCTCGGCGGCCGCGGGGTGTGCTTGACGCGGGCACCGGGGAGGGCCGAGGTGATGAGGGCCTCGATGTCGGGGCGCGCCCCCACCTTGACCTGGCGCTCGAACTTGGCCACCCACATGGGATCGTCGAACTCGGCGTACACCGCCAGGAAGAAGGTGTTGTGCGCCAGCAGCTCGGAATCGATGGCATCGGCCGAGTAGAGGTTGGCGGCCTCGCGCTTGAGCTTGACCGACAGGATCTTCGTCGGCATGGCCACCTCGATGAGCTGGCGCAGCTGGCCTTCCAGGCTGGCGAACACGGCGGTGAGATCACCGTGCCGGTAGGGGGTGATGGCGGACACCTCCAGGTCGAAGCTGAACGGGCACAGGCTGCCGATGACCCGGGCCAGGAGCTGGTAGAGCTGCTCCGGGTGCAGTTCCGGGTGGGCCTGGAAGTGCCGCAGCAGGGGAATGGCGCCCGACAGCGCCTGCAGCACCAGGAAATTGGACACGTCGCTGTGGCCGAAGTCGGCCACCGAGGACGACAACTGGCGCCGGCGCTCGTTGAGCACCCGCACCTTGGCCGAGAACAGCTCGATGAGACGCTGAACCAGCCCGGTCAGGTGGCCCGAGGCGCCGATGCGCGCCGCCGGCGGCACGTACTCCGCCACCCGGCTGTACCCGCCCTCGCCGTCGCTCACCACCTCGTCCAGCTTGATCCAGGTCAGGTTCTCGCGGCTGGCCTCGCCGGTGAGGAGCTGCAGGTTGGGCCGGCCCAGCATCACCTCGCGCTGGCGCTGGGGATCGTACTCGTCGCTCACGGTGCGGTAATCGGCCCGCCACGCGCACAGCTGGCCGTTGCTGCGGTAGCCGTTGATGCCGGCCGCGGCCCGGTTGGCGGGCAGCCCGAGGTAGATCTCGATGCGCTCGGAGTGCCCGCCCTCGAGCTGCAGCACCAGGGGCCCGTCCTCCTCCGCGTCGTAGCTCACCAGGCGCCCGTCGGGGAAGATGACCTGGGCGGCGCGGATGCGGTACTGGGCGTTCTGCAGCGCCTCGTCGTCCAGGCTCAGCGCCAGCAGCCCCCAGCCCAGGGGCGAGATGCTGCGCGTGGCCAGGCTGTGGTAGTTCTCGTAGTAGCGATCCCAGAGCTGGAAGTGCTGCTGGCCGAGGAACATGCCCTCCGCCCACAGGACCTTGTGCAACGCGACGGTCATCCTGCCACTCCCTGTTAGTCCGTGATGTGCAGGGTGTTGCCCACCAGGCTCACCGAGAAGCTGCTGGGCAGCTTCTTGCCCAGCCAGTTGTCCGACAGCTCGTACACCGCCCGCCACTTGCTCTCGACGGGGGAGCGGAATATCGCTGCCACCCCCACGTACCGGGCCTGGGCGTGGCGGTCGAACTCCACCTCGCTCTGCGCCGATGGATTCATCACCACCTCGTTGCGCGTCAGCAGCGCATTGCCCAGCACCGCGTTGTCCCGCTTCCAGATGTCGGCGAAAGTGGCGTTGTCGAAGGCCGCGCGGTCCGACAACTGGTAGATGCGCACCACCACCGGCAGCGGTTCACTGTTGGCGTTGAGGTTGAGGTTGGCGTTGGAGGACAGGCCAACCCGGATGGTAGGTCCCCCGCAAGCCGCCAACATCAACATGGCGCCGGCCACCAGGGCCGTCTTCCACAACCCGTCGTACTTCATGTCGCAACTCCTCAGCCGAACGACCGCGGCGGCCCCGGGCCGCCCCGCCGCCGCCTTCAGCCGCCGGTGCGGGCCCGCGTGTAACCCTCGACGAACCCGGTCCCCACCAGGCGCTGAAAGCGGAGGTTGTCGTTCTCCACCAGCTCGCGCAGGCGCTCCTTGTAGAAGCGCCACGCCTTCGCATCGTTCATCCGGCGTTCCGGATAGTCTTCCTTGAGTTGCTCCGGGCTGAGGTGGCGCATGGTCGCCAGGGCGATGTCGTCCAGCGCGCCCACCAGCGCGAGCTGATGGGCGTAGAGGTCCTCGAACAGGGCCTCCAGCTCGCCGGTGCGGACATGGCCCGAGCGGAACAGCGCGGTCAGCGCCTCCTCCGGGTTCTGCCCCTCCAGCCACTCGTGGCTGTTGGGGAAGACCCGGCCCAGCGACAGCCCGAACTCCTCGGCCAGCCGGCGCTGGCCCTCGATGAGCCGGGCCAGCCCCCGGACCACGGTCCGGGCCAGCAGGGCGGAGCGCCGGGCATAGTCGGCCGGGGATTCCGGCCCCGTGACATGCGCCGCCCCGCCGGGGGATGACGAGGGCGGCAGCGATGCGACGGTTTCCGCTTTGACTTCCATACCCACCTGCAACACAGTCCATGCAGGCGGCATGCGCCGCATCCTTCTTCCAGACTCCCTGCGCATGCCGCCCATGGCATTGGTCGTCGCGCCGCAGCGCGGCGGAAGGCGCCGCGCGCCTTCACGGCGAAACTTATGCAAACGGGACGGGGGGCCGCAAGCTAGTAGGATCCCTAATTGAACCTAGGGATCTCCCGGGGGTGAATTAGGGATCTCCCTAATGTCAATTAGGGAAAACCCTAATCGATTTTATCGATTTGGCCTGTTGTCAACCCCCAACAGGACTGGCGGGATTTAACGCGACGCCTGAATTGTTTCTTGTTACTTATTGATACCAAATAATTTTTCAAGAAAAAGGCCGAACCGGCCGTGAGGGCGCGCGTCCCGGGCCCCATGTCCTGTGACGCGCATCACAAAACGAAAAATTTTTTCGCCGGAAAACGGGAGAAAGAGGGGTGCGGCGCGGCCGGCGCCGCACCCCCGCGGGGGATCAGAAGTGGAAGAACAGGCCGGCGAACACGCCGTCGAAGGTGATATCGGAAGCCACGGTTGCGGTATCCGCCCGGTCCAGGGAAATGGTCTGCCGGCGCACCCCCCCCTCGAACCCGAGGCCGAAGCTGGTTTCGTACATCACTTTCGCGGTGATGTCGCTGGCGCTGCTGTCCCCCACCGAGATGAGGTTGCCCTCCAGGCTCGCGCTCAGGCCGGTCAACGGCAGGGCGAACCCCACCCGGGCATAGCCCAGGGGCAGGGTTTCGTTGATGGCCTCCTCGCCCACGTTGCCGCTGGTCTTGCCCACCACCCGGACCCGGCCGTCGTACTGGCGCGCGGTGAGCCCCAGGTCCAGCTCCACCACGTTGTCCAGCACCTGCCAGTAGAGGGTGATGTCAGTGTGGTCCAGGCTCAGGGTCGCATCCACGTCTTCGCTGAAGGTGATGCCGCCGAAAGTGCGGTTGTAGGTGCCGGAGCCGCTGTGGCCCTGGGAGGTGCGCATCACCTTGACGTTGGGCAGCAGCGGCACCGGGTGCTCGATGACGGCATAGAGGTAGCCCTCGCGCTCGTCCGCCATGGCCACGCCCTGGGCGGCGTTGTCCAGGTAGAAATTGTCGGCGGGATTATCCGTGTCGCGCACGTAGCCACCGGCACTGCGGTCCCACTGGCCGGCCCCCACCCACAGCCCCAGGCTGTCGGCGGCGGCAAGGCCGGGCAGCATTCCAGCAAGCATGAGAAACGTCAGTCTGGTTTTCATTATGTATCCCCTTGTGTCTGTCTTCCGTTCAGGTTCCCCATCAGGATGCGGCAGGGCCATCCCGGCCGGCGCCGCCTGCGGCCAGCGCCTCCAGCTCCTGCCAGCGGGCGTAGGCCTGCTCCAGCTCGGCCTCCAGTACCGCGAGCCTGGACCGGGCGGCGGCGATCTCGGCCCCGTCGCGGCGGAAGAAATCCGGCTCGCACATGGCCGCGTTGAGCGCCGCCTGCTCCGCCTCCAGGGCCTCGATGCGCTCCGGCAGCCCGGCCAGCTCCCGCTGCTCGCGGTAACCCAGCCGGGGCGCCCGCGCGCGCTCCCGCGTCCTCCGCTTGTCGGCCGCCGTGTCCCTGACTTTAATCACGTCCGGCTCCGGCTTGCGGTTCCGTGACCGCTGTCGCATCCAGTCGCTCCAGCCCCCGACGTACTCGTGGACCCGGCCCCCGCCCTCGAAGGCCACGAGGCTGGTCACGGTGCGATCGAGGAACTCCCGGTCGTGGCTCACCACGATGACGGTCCCCTCGTACTCGGCCACCAGCTCCTCCAGCAGCTCCAGGGTCTCCACGTCCAGGTCGTTGGTGGGCTCGTCCAGCACCAGCAGGTTGGCGGGCCGGGTGAACAGGCGCGCCAGCATCAGGCGGCTGCGCTCGCCGCCGGAGAGCGCGGACACCGGGGACTGGATCTGTTCGGGTGTGAACAGGAACCGGCGCAGGTAGCCGAACACCGAGCAGCTGCGGCCGTTGACGGTCACCGCCTGCGCGCCGTGGTCGAGGTTGTCCAGCACCGTGGCCGCCGGGTCCAGCGCCCGCCGCTCCTGGTCGAAATAGGCCACCCGCACCCGGCTGCCGCGATGCACCGTCCCGGCCTCCGGGACCCGCTCCCCCAGCAGCACCCTCAGCAGCGTGGTCTTGCCGCACCCGTTGGGACCCACCACCCCCACCCGGTCCCCGCGCATGATGCGGATGGAAAAGCCGTCCACCAGGACCCGGTCCCCGGCCCGCACCACCAGGTTCCGGGCCTCCACCACCACCTTGCCCGACAGCTCGCCGGCCTCGGCTTCGAGCCGTGCCTGCCCGACGGCCTCGGCCCGGCGGGCCCGCGCCTGGCGCAGCGCCGCCAGCGCCCGCAGCCGGCCCTGGTCCCGGCGGCGGCGGGCCTTGACCCCCTGCCGCAGCCAGGCCTCCTCCTCCGCCAGGCGCTTGTCCTGGCGCCGGCGGGCCCGGGCCTCCGCCTCCAGCCACTCGGCCTTGCGCTCCAGGTACCGCTCGTAGTCGCCGGGCCAGGACGTCAGCCGCCGCAGGTCGAGGTCCACGATGCGGGTGGCCAGCCGGCGCAGGAAGGCCCGGTCGTGGGTCACGAACACCACCGCCGCGGGCAACCCGGCCAGCAGCTCCTCCAGCCGCGTCACCGCCTCGATGTCCAGGTGGTTGGTGGGCTCGTCCAGCAAAAGCAGGTCCGGCTCGTTCACCAGCGCGCGGGCCAGCAGGACGCGGCGCCGGCCGCCGCCCGAGAGGGTGGAGACCCGGGCCTCCGGGTCCAGGCCCAGCCGGCTGATGGCCGCCTCCACCCGCTGCTGCAGGCGCCAGCCGTCGCACGCCTCCAGCTCCTGCTGCAGCCGGTTCAGGGTCGCAAGCTCCGCCGCCGTGGCCCCCGCCCCCAGGCGCGCCGAAAGCTCGTGGTGGCGCCGCAGCAGGTCCCCGGCCCGGGCCAGGCCGGCGCTGACGACATCGAACACGCTGCCATCGGCGTCGATCTCCGCGTATTGGGGCAGGTGGCCCGTGCGCAGGCCCGGCGCCCGCCACACCTCGCCCTCCTCTGGCTCCCGCTGGCCCGCCAGGACCTCGAGCAAGGTGGACTTGCCGGTGCCGTTGCGCCCCACCAGGGCGACGCGCTCGCCGGGCTCCACGGCCAGCTCCGCCTCCTCCAGCAGGGGCCTGCCGCCGGCGGCGAGCCCCACCCCCTCCAGCCTCAACAGCGCCATTCCGGGCTCCTTCCCCCGGTGGCCCTAGCGCGAACGCGGTACTGTGCCGGCCCCCCCATGCCCCTATACTTCATGAAGGCGAAGCCCTCCCCAGCGGCAGGAGGGGCAAGACGAAACAAAAGGAAATTCACCATGTTGAAGGAAAAACCTGGAGCAGGGGGTGGGATGACCGGGGCCTGCGGCCCTCGCCCCTCCGGGGCCGCCGTCGCTACGTTCATGCCCGCCAGGGTGCTCCGGCGTTGCCTCGCGCCGCTGCGCGACGCTCGGCTCGAACCCAACCATTTGATTTCCGTGGGTTCGAATCCACCAAACCTGTTCATTCCGCAGGGGGCCCTGCGGACCCCCTGCGGAATGAATGGCGGAGAGGGTGGGATTCGAACCCACGGTACCCGCAAGGGTACACTTGATTTCGAGTCAAGCCCGTTCGGCCAGCTCCGGCACCTCTCCGGGGCCCGATAGGATACGACCAAATTCGGCCGATCAACAACAGAATGTTATAATCTGCTTATTTATTAGGCTGCGCCCCGAACGTACCGCCTCAAGCCGGGTCCAACGGGGACGATACACTGGAAACCGTGATGGGATTCCCGCTCCACAAGCGCCGCGTCTGCGGCCTCATGGGAACAGCCGTGGTGGCCACCGCGCTGGCGCTGGTGGCCTGCGCCCCGCCCTCCACCCAGCTGGAGAAGGTCAAGGCGCGCGGCGAGCTGCGGGTTCTGAGCCGCCAGGCCGCCACCACCTACTACGAGGGGCCGGCGGGGCCCACGGGCCTGGAATACGAGCTCCTGCGCCGGTTCGCCGACGAGCTGGGCGTGGAGCTGGTCATCGAGACCCCGGATACCCTGCAGGAGATCCTGGACGGCGTGCGCGAAGGCCGCGCGGACCTGGCCGCCGCCGGCCTCACCGTGACCGAGACCCGCGCCCGCCTGGTGCGCTTCGCGCCGCCCTACCAATATATCACCCAGCAGCTCGTCTACCGCCGCGGCGAGGAACCGCCCCGCAGCCTGGTGGAGGCGGCCCGCCGGGGCGACCTGGAAGTGGTGGCCGACAGCAGCCACGCGGAGCTGCTGCGCCGCCTCAAGGCCCGGCACCCGGACCTCACCTGGCGCGAGTCGCCGGAGACCGACAGCATGGAGCTGCTGCAGCTGGTGGCCGAGAACCTCATCGACTACACCATCGTGGATTCCAACGAGCTGGCGCTCAACCGGCGCTTCTTCCCCAACCTGGCGGTGGCGCTGGACGTGTCCCAGCCCCAGCCCCTGGCCTGGGCCTTCGCGCCCGGCGAGGACGACAGCCTCTACCGCGCCGCGCGGGACTACTTCCGGCGCCTGGAAAGCAGCGGTGACCTGGCGCGGCTGGTGCGGGCGTTCTACCGCCACGTGGACCGCTACGACTACGCCGGGACCCGCACCTTCCTGCGCCACGTCAAGCGGCGCCTGCCGCGCTACCGCGAGCTGTTCGAACGGGCCGCGGCGCGCCACGGTCTGGACTGGAAGCTGGTGGCGGCGGTGGCCTACCAGGAGTCCCACTGGAACCCCCACGCGGTGTCGCCCACCGGCGTGCGCGGCATGATGATGCTGACCCGGGCCACCGCCCGCCACCTGGGGATCCGCCGCCGCACCGACCCGGTCCAGAGCATCGAGGGCGGCACCCGCTACCTGGCGCGGCTCATCGAGCGCATCCCGGCCCACATCCCCGAGCCCGATCGCACCTGGCTGGCCCTGGCCGCCTACAACGTGGGCTTCGGCCACCTGGAAGACGCCCGCGACATCACCCGCCGGCGCGGCGGCGACCCGGACGCCTGGGCCAGCGTGCGCGAGAACCTGCCGCTGCTGCGCAAGCGCAAGTGGTACCGCACCACGCGCTACGGCTACGCCCGCGGCAACGAGCCCGTGCGCTACGTGGAAAACATCCGCAGCTACTACGACATCCTCGACTGGTACCTGCAGCGGGAGCAGCCGGCGCCGCCGCGGCGGCCGGTGCTGGCCATCGCCACCCCGGCCCTGTGACCCCGCCGGCGGACACCGGCGGCCTGCTATACTGACGTGCAACGCGGGCGCCACGGGTGGCGCCCGCCCCAGGCGGAGCCCCCACGGATGGATACCTCGACCACACAGCGGCGCCATCGCTTCCTTGCCTCCCTGCGCCTGCGCGTGGTGCTGGCCATCACCGCCATGCTGGTGCCGCTGGCCGTGCTGGCGGGACTCGGATACGCCTATTTCGTCAGTTCGCTGCGTACCCTCGACGGCGCCGTGGAGAGCCTGTTCGACGATCTCCACGTGGTGGCGGAACTCCAGGACCAGTTGCGCCGCGTCCCGGCGCTCTACCGCCGCCTGCACCTCGATCCCCGGCCCGAGGACGGCGCCGCCCTGGCCCTGCTGGCGGCCGACGTGGACACCCTGTTCCAGCACGCCCGGGCCACCGGCCTGGCCCGCCTCCACGGCCAGACGGGCCTGGAGCAGGCGGCGGCCACCTGGGCCTCGCTGCGGCCGCGACTGGACCCGGACACCGCCGCCGGCCCCGGCGACGTCACCGCCGCGGTGGACACCGTTCTGCGCCACCTGGGCGAATTCGAGTCCACCGTCCACCAGGCCACGCGCACCGGGCTCTACCGGGCGCTGCAGGACCACAAGGACGCGGTGCTGGTCATCGCCGCCGTGGCCTTCTTCGGCTTCCTGTTCGCGCTCACCGCCGGCGGCCTGCTGTACCTGGCGGTGTTCGAGCCCCTGCGCCGACTGCGCCGGGGGGCCGAGCGAATCATGAGCGGGGACCTGGACCACCGCCTGGAGATCGCCGAGCCCGGCGAGCTGGGCCGCCTGGCCGACGGCTACAACTGCATGGCCGGCATGCTGCGCAGCAGCCAGAACACGGTCCAGCTGCACACCATCCACGACAGCCTCACCGGCCTGCTCAACCGCCGCGAGTTCAAGGCCCGCTTCGACACCGAGCTGGAGCGGGCGCGCCGCTACGCCCAGCCCTTCGCCCTCCTCATGGTGGACGTGGACGGCCTCGGCCGGCTCAACGAGGAACTGGGCCACCTGGCCGGGGACGAGGCCCTGCGCATCCTGGCCGTGACCCTGAGCCGCCTGGTGCGGCCGGTGGACATCGTGGCCCGCTTCGGCAACGACGAATTCGTCATCGTCATGCCGGACATCGGGGCCGACGACGCCGTGGCCACCGCCCACCGCCTGCGCCGCCACGTCGCCGGGCAGGACCTGGCCCTGGCCAGCGGTGCGCCGGCCCGGCGGATCACCGTGAGCATCGGCCTGGCGGTGTACCCCGACGACGGCGACGCGGTGGAGCCGCTGGTCGCCTGTGCCGCGGCGGCGCTGGAAGAAGCCAAGGCGGCGGGCGGCGACACCGTCGCCGGCGGGCCCCAAGCGGCGGCGGCCGGCGAGGCCTGAACACCCGTTCCGTATTTCACCGTCTTCCGGTCCCGCAACCGGAATCGTGATCCCCAACGCAGAGGACGCCGGGAAGCGCGGAAGACGCAGGATGCCGTCCCGGGACCTGCCCCGGCGCGCGCGGAACGCCTGGCCGGCCGCTATGCCCGCTCGTCCGTGCCGGCGGCGCCGGGGAGTATGGTCTCGCGGTAGGCGTGCCAGGTGGCATAGCCCAGCACCGGCGCGATGACCAGGAAGCCCGCCAGCGCGGTGGCGAACCCCGCAACCGTCAGCACCAGCACGATGAGCGCCCACACCGCCAGGGCCCCCTTGTTGCACCACACCGCGTGCAGGCTGGTGGCGATGGCCGTGGTGGCGGTGGCGTCCCGGTCCATGATCATGGGCAGGGCGAAGGCGCTGATGCAAAACAGCAGCACGCCGAAGACGGTGGCCACGGCCAGGAACCCGGTGCCGGTGACGGGCACCGCGGCCGCCACCGGGTAGGGGGGCGGCGCCACCACCATGTCCATGAGCGCGGGGATGAAGA
>JALSIK010000374.1 GCA_026990045.1 Chromatiales bacterium
TGCAGGATACGGCGGATGGCGTCGGGATCGCGGTGGTAGCGGTGGATGCTGCCCCCCACCACCTCGTCCGCGCGGAACCCGGGCAGGTACTTGGCCAGCTCGGACTCCAGCGACTTCAGCACCTCCCGCGCCTTGGCGTTGACGAATACGATGTTTTCATCCGCATCCGCGATCATGATGTTCATGGGCGCGAACTCGAGGATGTCCTTGACGACATCGAGATCGTCCACCAACGTTACCGGCCCGGCGCCCTGTAGTCCGTTTTCCACTGCCTGCTTGCTCGCCGCCATTTCTCCTGCCTCCTGACCTGAATATGCAGTCAACATGGTTTCCGCGATGGCCTGGAGTGCGTTCTCCCAGGCCGCCTGGATGTCCGGGGTCCAGGCGTCTCCCGCCAGTTCCGCCATGACATCGATGAGGGTGGCCGCCACGGCCTCGTAATGAGCCGGGTCCGCCCCGTAGCGCTCGTGCTTTGCCCCCAGGTCCTCCAGGGCCCGCTTGAGGGCGGTGGGCTTGCGCAGGCTGTTGACCACCAGGGTCAATGCAGCCACCAGCTTGCGCCGCTGTTCTTCCATGGAGGTGCCGGCAAACAGGGGCCGGACCTTGGGGTGGCGCTGAAACAGCTCGTCATAGAACCGCCGGGCCAGCTCGTCGGCACGGGGCGCCAGCAGGTTGAAGCTGGACTCGAGCAGCTCAACGTTCAACCCGTTGCCCTTGCTCCGCTTCCGGCCCTGGCGCCGGGCCCTGCCGTTGCCCCGCGTCGTGGATGCCGCGGGCGCCTCGCCACCCTCCTCATCCATCCATGCCAGTGGGTCATATCCGATTTTCCGCTTCGCCTTCCCAGCCATGTCTGTTCAACCTCTCGGACTGCCGTTCAGCCGTACCAAATCAATCCCGACAGCAATTCCAGCAGCGCCGGAACCGTTTGTTGCTGCCCCCGCTCTGATCGCTTGCCTGCACGCCACCTGGCCGCCGACACGCCACGTCCCCTGCCTGCGGTCCACCGCCTGGTGCGTGCAAGGTCCCTCATGCCGCCACCCGCGCCGCCAGGAGGTCACCGGCCATGGCCCGGTAATCCACGGCGCCGTGCCCGGTGCCCTGGTACTCGAATATCGTTTTGCCGAAACTAGGGCTCTCCGCCAATGCCACGCTCTCCCGGATGGGGGTGGCCAGCACCTGCCCGGGGAAATGGCGGAGCAGCGTCGCCCGCACCTCCTGGGCGAGGCGGCGGCGCCCCTGGAACCGGGTCAGGGCCAGCCATTTCCGCAACTCGTGCTTGAGGCGCGCTTCGAAGTGCTGGATGACATTGAGCATGCGCGACAGCCCGTGCAGGGCCAGGTAGTCGCCGGAAACGGGAATGAGCAGCTCGGAGGCTGCGATCAGGGCGTTGCTGGCCAGGATGGCCGACGACGGCGGGCAGTCCAGGAGCACGAAATCGTATCGCTCGACCCCTTCCAGGGCATCTGCCAGGAGCCAGCCCCGGCGGGCCCCGCCTTCCCGCTTGTGTTCCACCTCCGCCAGCCTGGCGCCCGCCGGCAGGAGGTCGACGCCGTCCCGCACGCCGATGGTGAACTCGTCCAGCGCCGCGCCGTGGAGCATGATCTGGTCCAGGCCCTCGGGACACCCTTCGTGCCCGTAGCTGGCGGTCAAGTGGGCCTGGGGATCGAGGTCCACCGCGAGCACGTGCAGGCCGGTCTGGGCCAGGGCATGGGACAGGTTGAGCACGGTGGTGGTCTTGCCCACCCCGCCCTTCTGGTTCATGACCGCAATGACCCGCATGGCAACTGCTCCTATGCCGGCTCTTCGGCCGGCTCTTCGGCCGCCGCGACGGACGGCAGATCCCCGCAGGACAGCAGCCGATCGATGTTGAGCAGGATCACCATCTTCTCGTCCACCGTGGCCATGCCCTGGATGAACTGGGTCTCGATGGCATCGCCCAGGTCCGGCGGCGGCTTCATCTCGTCCGGCTTGACGTTGTAGACCTCCGACACCGCGTCGACGACGATACCCATGGTGCGCTCGCGCTCTTCACCCTGGACCCGCAGCACGATGACCACCGTCATGGGGCCGAACTCCACGGATTCCATCCCGAAGCGGCGCCGCAGGTCGATGATGGGCACGATGGTCCCGCGCAGGTTGATCACACCCATGATGTGGTCCGGCGTGTTGGGAATGGGCGTGGCCCCGTTCCAGCCCTTGATTTCCTGTACCCGCAGGATATCCACGCCGTATTCCTCGTCGGCCAGGATAAAGGTCAGGTACTGGTCGGCCCCGGACTCTGTATGCATCAAGTCTTCAGCCACCGCCGTTTGTACGGAGTTCATCACCCACCTCCTCCAACAACCAGCGGGCCGTCTCCCGACCGCCCGCTATGCCGCCTCGCTGCTGTTGCCTGCCGCCGCAGACCCGTTGCCGGGGCCCGCGGAACCCGTGATGGCCACCAGCTCCCCGATGTCCAGGATCAACGCCACGGTGCCGTCACCGAGGATGGTGGCGCCGGACATCCCGGGGACCCGGCGGAAATTGGTTTCCAGGCTCTTGATCACGACCTGCTGCTGGGCCAGCAGATCGTCCACCACGAGCCCCACCTTGCGCCCGTCTCCCTCCACCACCACCATGAGCGCATCGTCCAGCTCCGGGCGCCGGCCGGCCGCGCCGAAGGCGTCGCGCAGGCACACCACCGGGAGATAGTCGTCCCGGAGCCGGTAGACCTCGGCCCGCCCGGCCACCTTCATCACCCGCTCCCGCTCGATCTGGAGGGACTCCACGATGGAGACCAGCGGAATCACGTAGATCTGCCCGTCCACCTTGACCAGCTGGCCGTCGAGTATGGACAGGGTAAGCGGAAGGCGCACGGTAAACGTGGTCCCGCGACCCGGCTCCGACTCCACCTCCACCCGACCACCCAGCGCACGGATGTTTTTCATGACGACGTCCATGCCCACCCCGCGGCCCGAGATGTCGGACACGTTTTCGGCGGTGGAAAACCCGGGCTCGAAGATCAGCTTGTAGATCTCGGCCTTGTCGAGTTCCGCCTCGTCGCTCACCAGCCCGCTGTGCCGCGCCTTGGCCAGGATCTTTTCCTCGTCGAGCCCGGCACCGTCGTCGGCGATCTCGATGACGATGTTGCCGCTCTTGTGGTAGGCATTGAGGCTGATGACACCCGTCTCCGGCTTGCCGGCCGCCCGCCGCACCTCCGGCGGCTCGATGCCGTGGTCCAGCGCATTGCGCACCAGGTGAACCAGGGGATCCCCGATCCGCTCCATGACCGTCTTGTCCAGCTCCGTCTGCTCGCCGAACACCTGCAGCTCCACCTGCTTGCCCAGCTTGGCCGAGAGATCCCGCACCAGGCGCGGAAACCGGCTGAAGGAGAAGCTGATGGGCAGCATCCGGATCTGCATGACGCTCTCCTGCAGCTCCCGGGTGTTGCGCTCGAGCTGGGCCAGCCCTTCGTGCAGCTTCTCGATGAGCTCACTGCCTGCATGCTCACCGTCCTCGAACGCCGCCCCGATCTGCCCCAGCATGGACTGGGTGATGACCAGCTCGCCCACCAGGTTGATGATGGCGTCCACCTTGCCGATGTCGACCCGGATCGATCCCGCCTTGGGCTCCGTCGAGGCCGCGGCACGGCCACTGCGGCCTTCCGTCCCGGGACGGGCGGCCTGCGCGGCATCGGCGGCCGCGATCTCCAGTTCGCATTCGTCCTCCACCCATTCGAAGGCCGCCCTCACCGCGGCCTCGTCGTCACAGTGCTCGAGCCGCAGGGTCCATCCCAGGTAGGCGGCCTCGGGGTCGAGGGCTTCCAGGCCCGGCAGCGCTTCGGCGTCCACTTCCACACACAGGTGGCCCAGGGTGGCCAACTCGCGGAAGATCCGCACCGGGTCATTGCCCGTGCGCAGCATGTCGGCATGGGGCTTGAACCGGATGACGTACGTCTTGCCCATGGCGGGGCGTGCCGAATCGGCGCCGCCCGTGGCAGGCGCCGCCTGCCCGGCGCCCAGCGCCCTGGCCAGCGCGTCCTGCACCTCGGCCACACGCGCCGGGTCCACGTCGCCGCCCTCCTGGGCCGCCTGCAACATGTCCCGCAGGACATCGACGGACGCCAGCAGGAGATCGACGATCTCCCGCGTCACCGCGCGCTCGCCGCTGCGCATCTGGTCCAGGAGTGTCTCCACCAGGTGGGTGAACTCGGACACCGCGGTGAAGCCGAACGTCCCGGCCCCGCCCTTGATGGAATGTGCGGCGCGGAAGATGCTGTTGACCGTTTCGGGATCCGCGGCCCCCACGTCGAGCTGGAGCAGCGAAGACTCCATCAGGTCCAGGCCCTCGCGGCTCTCCTCGAAGAACGTCTGGTGAAACTGCGAGATGTCGATGCTCATGGCGCGTCCCGCTGTGTCGATTTCGTTCCGTCCGGATCCGGTTGTGCTGCTAGCGGGCTGCCGTCACCGTATCAACCCACGACCCGCTTGATCGTGCTCAGCAGCTGTTCGGGATTGAACGGCTTGACGATCCAGCCCGTGGCACCGGCGCTCTTGCCTTCCTGCTTCTTGTCCGATCCGGCCTCGGTGGTGAGCATCAGGATGGGCGTGAACTTGTATGCGGGCAGTTCCCGCAGGGCCCGGATCAGGCTGATGCCGTCCATGTTGGGCATGTTGACGTCCGACAGCACCAGGTCGAACTGCCGGCTCTTGGCCAGTTCCAGTGCCTGGACACCGTCCGCCG
>JALSIK010000375.1 GCA_026990045.1 Chromatiales bacterium
CTCGTCCACCACTTCGTACCCCGCCTCCCGCAGGGTGAAGGTCACCATCTGGCGCATCGAGGCCGAGTCGTCCACCGCCAAAATCGCTGCCATCGAAATTCCCCTCAACCATTCATCGACTAAGCGCGCTCACATGCAGCCGGTCCCGCCGCCGTGATCCCAGGTCCCGTTACCCGGCCGCGTCCGGCTGCGCCGTGTCCAGGCCGAGCAACCGGGCAAGGCCCAGCAGCCGTACGGCTTCCTCCAATGCATCGGAGGTCGTTTTCCAGTGAACATTCATGCCCCGTGCCGCACAACCGCGGACGAAGGCCAACAGCACCTGGAGCGCCGCTGAATCCACCAGCGTCACGCCACCGGCATCGAGCTCGACGTCTTCGTTGAGCTCCAGCACCTGGAGCATCCTGTCCTTGAGTTCCCCGGCACGGGAAACATCGAGCCGTCCGTCCAGCACCACCTCGTGCAAACCCCGGGCGCCTTCATCGGCGCTCATTGCCGGACCATCGTTGTGCTGCACCATTTCCTTGCTTGTCCTGGCCTGTACGCATCAAAGAAAATGCACTGGGCTGAACCGCATATCGGCGCAAATCCAAGGCACTTTAGCAGGCTGTTGGAAAACAGCCTGCTAAAGCGGGGCAGGGATGCCCCGCCCGCGAATCAAGCGTTCAAGCGCTTGATTCGGCGTAGCCGAACCCGGACCTGTGCCGGGTTCGGCGCGTTGAAAAAGGCCAGGACGGCCCTTTTTCAACATCCCGTTTAGGGATGATGCGAAAAACCTTTCGGGTGCAACTTTTTCCTCATGGGTTGTATGGAAGACAAGCGGGCGACGGCCGTAATTTCAGCGACTTGCCATTTTGGGATCTTGGGCACGCCGTCAATTGCACACTCGACCCAGGTATTACCAGGTCCAATCCCGGTGGTACCCCCGCGACTGGCGCCGTGCTCACTGTTCACCCGTGGATCACCGGGCTTCGATCAATGCCGTGCAGGGGGCAATGGAATCGGAAAGACAGGAGGGATGAAATCCAGGGTGCAGCCTGTGCTGCCCTCGTGCGCCCCATGCGTGGACCCTGGAAGTCCTCGGGACTTTCGGTGCTGCCGCCCCTCGTGCTGGGAGGACGGCTGGCGTGGAGCAGTGAACTCCGCGGCGGCTCGTCAGTCGGCTGCGTTCCGAGGGGCCTCGAGGAGGGAACGAATCTTGGCCACCAGGCGATCCATGTCCACGGGCTTGGTGTCGTAGTCGTCGCAGCCGCACTCCAGCGCCCGGCAGCGGTCACCATCGAGCGCATGAGCGGAAAGACCGATGACGGGAATGTGCCGGGTACGAACGTCGGCCTTGAGCCGGCGGGTGGCCTCCCATCCGTCCATGACCGGCAGTCCCATGTCCATGATGATGAGATGGGGCGAGGCTTCGACGGCGAGCGCCAGCCCGGAATGCCCGTCCGCCGCGACAAGAATTTCGTAGCCACGCCGCGCCAGGCGGCGGCCCAGCATGTCACGGTTGAGCTCGTTGTCCTCCACCAGCAGGATACGCTGCATGCCGGCCACGCGTTCCGGACGCGGATGTGCCGGCTGCGACCCTGCCGGTTCGCGGCCGGCGGCGTCGCCCGTGGAGGTCTTGTCGGGTCCCTGTCGGTGCATGTTCCCTGCAGCGGAGCCGGTGCGAAAAGTACTGCACGCGTGCGGGCCGCTCCTGGCCTTTATCGGCCGTCGGCACGCAGGGCTTTATTCGGCTCCGGAAATGGAGGGGAGTAGAATTCCCGGGGTTCCGGGTTGGAATCGGTCTGGTGCCCGGGGCCGGACTCGAACCGGCACGGAGTCGCCTCCGAGGGATTTTAAGTCCCTTGCGTCTACCTGTTTCGCCACCCGGGCCGGCGGGAGGCACCAGGCACCAGATCCCAGGCATCGGCGCCCGCGGCCGATGCCTGACATCCGAGATCTGACCCCTGACATCTGGATGGAGGCTGGGCCCGGAGTCGAACCGAGGTACACGGATTTGCAGTCCGCTGCATAGCCACTCTGCCACCCAGCCGGGGGAAGCGCCGTGCCCGCGGGCCCGGCGCGAGAAAAAAGGGGACAGATCGCTCTGTCCCCGTGGCTTCTGGAGCGGGAAACGAGACTCGAACTCGCGACCCCAACCTTGGCAAGGTTGTGCTCTACCAACTGAGCTATTCCCGCTTGCGGACACGGTATTTTAGCCGCGCCGCCCCGGCTGTCAAGCGGGCCTCCGGGGCCCGCGGGACGGCTCAGGCCGGCCCCGGCCCGCCCCCGGTGAGGGTGGACCAGGCGCTGCGCAGGTACTTGAACATGGACCACAGGGTGAGGCCGGCGGCCAGGTAGAGCAGCACGTACCCGGCCAGGAGGGTGGGAAACGGCCCCACCGGCTCGTGGTACAGGAGCATGCCGATGGCCAGCATCTGGGCCGTGGTCTTGACCTTGCCCACCATGTTCACCGCCACCCGCGTCCCCTCCCCCGCGTTGGCCATCCACTCGCGCAGGGCGGAGACGGCGATCTCGCGGCCCACGATGACCGCGGCCGGGATGGCCAGCAGGGCGCCCTGGAAGCCGTCCCCCTGGGAGCCCACCAGGAGGATGAGGGCCACCGCCACCATGAGCTTGTCCGCCACCGGGTCGAGGAAGGCGCCGAAGGCCGACTGCTGGTCCAGGCGCCGGGCGAGGTAGCCGTCGAGCCAGTCGGTCACCCCGGCCAGGGCGAAGACGATGGTGGTCACCAGGTGGTTGAGGGGCGCGGGCAGGAGGTAGAACACCAGCACGAAGACCGGGATCAGGGCGATGCGCAGCCAGGTGAGCAGGTTGGGGACGTTGAGGCCTGTGCCGGCTGGTGCGCCCAATGGTGTTCAGTCCGCGTGCAGATGCTGGTAGATGCGCTCGGCCAGGCGGCGCGAGATCCCGTCCACGCTGGCCAGTTCCTCCACGCCGGCCCGCGCCACCTCTTGCAGCCCGCCCAGCTGGCGCAGCAGGCGCTGGCGGCGCTTGGGCCCCAGCCCCGGGATGTCCTCCAGCGGCGACCGGCGCCGGCGCCGCCCCCGTCGCTGCCGGTGCCCGGTGATGGCGAAGCGGTGGGCCTCGTCACGCACCTGCTGCAGCAGGTGCAGGGCCGGGGAGTCGGGCGGCAGTATAAGGGGGTCGGCGGTGAGCGGCAAGGCGCCCCCGGCGCCCACCACGTGCAGGGTCTCCTCGCCCGGACGCCGCGCCGGCCCCTTGGCGATGGCCACCACCGGCAGCCCGCCCAGCTCCAGCTCCGCCAGCACCTCCAGGGCCTGGCGCAACTGCCCCGGGCCGCCGTCGATGAGCAGCAGGTCCGGCACCACCCCTTCCCCGGCCCTGGCCCGCCGGTAACGGCGGCCCAGGGCCTGGCGCAGGGCGGCGTAGTCGTCGCCCGGCTCCACGCCCTCGATGTTGTAGCGGCGATAGTCGGACTTCACCGGCCCGGAGGCATCGAACACCACGCAGGCGGCCACCGTGGCCTCGCCCCGGGTGTGGCTCACGTCGAAGCACTCCAGGCGCGCGGGCGGCTGCGCCAGCCCCAGGGCCCGGGCCAGGGCCTGCAGGCGGCGCCCCACCGTGGCGCGGCTGGCCAGGTGCGCGGCCAGGGCCGCGCGCGCGTTGGTGGCCGCGAGCTCCAGCCAGCGGGCCTGCTCGCCGCGACTTGCGCCGCGCACGGCCACGGCGCGGCCGGCGGCCCCGGCCAGGACCGCCTCCAGGCCGCCCGCCTCTGCCACCGCGGGCCGGGTGAGGATCCGGGGCGGGATCTCGCGCTGGGCGCGCCCGTCCCCGGCCAGGTAGTACTGGGGCAGGAAGGCCGCCAGCAGCCCGGCCGCATCGAGCTGCTCCGGGTTGCGCGGGAAGAAAGCCCGGTTGCCCAGGTTGCGGCCGCCGCGTACCTGGAACACCTGCACGCAGGCGGTGTCCGCCTCCACGTGGGCCGCCACCACGTCCACGTCCTGGCCGCCGGCGCCGGTGACGTACTGGCGCTCCTGGACCCGGCGCAGGGCGGTGATGCGATCGCGGCAGCGGGCCGCGTGCTCGTACTCCAGGGCCGCGGCGGCCGCCTCCATCTCCGCCACCAGCTCGTCGATGACCTGGGTGGACCGTCCCTCCAGGAACATCACCGCGTGGCGCACGTCCTCGGCATAGCGCTCCGGGGACACCCGGCCCACGCAGGGGGCGGTGCAACGGCCGATCTGGTACTGCAGGCACGGGCGCGAGCGGTTGCGGAACACGCTGTCCTCACACTGGCGGACGGGAAACACCTTCTGCAGCAGGTTGAGGGTCTCGCGCACCGCCGCCGCCGAGGGATAGGGGCCGAAGTAGCGCCCGGCGCCGGTGCGGGCCCCGCGGTGGAAGGCGAAGCGGGGAAACTCGCCGTCGCCGAGGTAGATCCAGGGATAGCTCTTGTCGTCGCGGTAGACGACGTTGTAGCGCGGCCGCAGGCTCTTGATGAGGTTGTTCTCCAGCAGCAGGGCCTCGGCCTCGTTGCGCGTCACCGTGACCTGGATGTCGCGCACCTGGGCCACCATGACGCGGGTCTTGGGGCTGTCCAGCCGGGCCCGGAAGTAGCTCGCCACGCGCCGCCGCAGGTTGCGCGCCTTGCCCACGTAGATCACCTCGCCGGAGGCATCGAGCATGCGGTAGACTCCGGGCCGCGTGGTGAGCGTGCGCAGGAAGGCCCGGTGATCGAAGGCGGAGCTCTTGTTCATGCCGCGTCCAGGTGCCGGCGGATGCCGGCGAACACGCGCCGGAACATGGCCGGCGTGAGGCGCCCGGTCTGGGTGTTGTAGCGGCTGCAATGGTAGGAATCCACCAGCCGGCGATCGCCGTCCAGCGCGTGCCAGGCGCCGTGGGCGAAGGGGAAATCGGCCTGGCGCAGGCCCAGGGCCCGGATCACCGCCCGGTGGGCCACGGCCCCCAGGGCGAGGATCACGGCCGCCGGCGGCAGGGCCGCGATCTCGGCGGCGAGGAACCCGTTGCAGGCGGCCACCTCGGCGCCGCTGGGCTTGTTCTGGGGCGGCAGGCACTTGACCGCGTTGGTGATGCGGCAGCCGCGCAGGCGCAGGCCGTCGTCGGCCGCCACCGACTCGGGGCGGCTGGCAAAGCCGTAGCGGTGCAGGGTCTCGTAGAGCAGGATCCCGGCATGGTCCCCGGTAAAGGGCCGGCCGGTGGCATTGGCCCCGTGCAGGCCCGGCGCCAGCCCCACCACCAGCAGCCGCGGGCGGGCGGTGCCGAAGGGCGGCACCGGGGCGGCGTGGTAGCCGGGATGGTGCCGGCGCACCTGCCGCAGGTGCCGGACCAGCCGCGGGCAGCGGCGGCAGGCGGGATCGAACATGGTGCTCATGGTCGGTTATGCTAACAGGATGGGGCGCGGTCCCGGGACCCGGCCCGGGACGCCGCCCCGTTACAGGAATCACTTTAATTATACATTGCAATATATTGATTTTTATGGTCATGTCTTCCAATGAACACTCCGGCCCGCGCCCCGTCA
>JALSIK010000376.1 GCA_026990045.1 Chromatiales bacterium
CTATCCCGCGGGGTGGCAGGACTGGTCGGTCATCGCCGTCTCGCACCGCACCGACAACAACACCCTGCGGGTCATTCTCGGCAACGACGTCGCGGTGGCCGCGGCGCGGTCCGGCAAGACCAATCCCTGGCCCGACGGCGCCATCCTGGGCAAGGTGGTGTGGAAGGACGCCCCGCTCGCGAACTGGAAGGCGGCCCAGGCGCCCGGCCGCTTCGTCCATGCCGAGTTCATGTTCAAGGATGCGAAGAAATACGCCGCCACCCACGGCTGGGGCTGGGCGCGCTGGGTGGGCCTGGAACAGAAACCCTTCGCCAAGGGCGCCCAGGTGTGCATCTCTTGCCACACCCCGGTCAAGGACCGGGACTGGGTGTTCACCGACCCGGCCGTCCTGCCCCGCTAGCGGGCACCCGGCCCGGCCGGTGCGGCGCGCGCCCGGCCGCGGCGGGGGCCACGCCCGGCACCGCCTTCACGGACTGACGGAAAAGGCCACGGTCTTGATGCCGATGGCGTGGACGTCCTCGCGCTTGAGGTAGATCCCGGTGACGGGAAAGCGGGTCTCCCCGGGCGGGATGGCCTGGCGGTCGGCGGCGCGGTAGAGGACGTAGGTCTCCTTGTCCAGCTCCTGGTGCTCGGCGTCGTAGTAGGTCACTTCGAGCCGGACGTCGTGGATGTAGCCGCTGGCGCGCCGGTTGACGATGGCCAGGTCCCGCGAGCGCTCGTCGGGATAGGTGATGAAGTGGCACTCGTTGAAGGGCGCGATGCGCACCGTGCTCACGCTGATGTCGTCCTTGTGTTCCAGGCAGGACAGGCCGCGGCTGCGGGCGAAGGGCCGGGCCCGGGCCAGGGCGATGTTGATCTCGTGGTCCTCGTGCAGCCGCACCCACTGCTTGTGGGTGCGGTAGCCCGGGGCGCTCACCTCCACCAGGTAGCGGCCCGGCGGCAGCTCGATGCCGTCGGTGTAACGCGCCTTGACGTTGAGCACGCGCACGCTGGCACCCTCCGGCGAGGTGATCACCGTGAGCCGGTGCCGCTGCACCCTGGCCCCGAAAGGCGCGGGCCGGGCCCCGCCCCCGGCCACCACCCGGCGGTAGGTGGACTTGAGCCGGGCGGCGGTGGTGCGCACCACCCGGGCCCTGGCGAAGGGGCGCCGGTCCCGCGGCACCGCGGCGAGGTAGGCGCCGGCGGCGAGCTTCTTGAGCTGGGCCTCGGTCACCACCGGGAACCTGTCGCTGATGGAGCGCGGCGCGGCGCACTTGAAGCCCAGGGGATAGGCGACGAAGGTGATGGTGCGGGTCCCCTTGTCCAGGTGGTAGGCGCCGATCTTGAAGTAGCGGGCGGTGGCCTCCCGGCACCGGGCCGAGAACGGCAGGTAGTTGGCCGCCTCGGGCTTGATGAAATAGGGCGCCCGCTTGAGCCCGGCCTGGATGCGCCGGAACGGGCTGCGCGCCGGGTCGCCGGCCACCGCCTTGCGGCCCGCGGCCTCGGCCGCATCGAGCCGCGCCGCGTCCTTGACCCGGGCCTCGCACTCCCCCCGGGCCCTGGCGAAGGCCAGGGCCCGGGCGTTGCACTGGCCCGGCAGCTGCTGGCCCACCAGGCACTGCTGGTGGGCGCGTGCGGTGTCCGTCACCGCCTGCAGGCACTGGCCGCCGCCGAAGGGATTCCACCAGGCCGCCGGGACCGGGCCGGCCAGCAACAGGGCCGCGGCGCAGGCCGCGCCCCGTGGCAATGATGCGATGTCCATAAGCGCCAGCATAGCCCAACGCGGGCGCGCGGCGGCGTGAAGCGGTCCCGGATCCGGTAACCTTGGGGCCATGCCGGTCCCGCCCGCACCATGAGCCGCGCCGCCCCCCTCACCGAGCGCTACGTGGGCTGGCTGCTGGCCCGCCCCCGTGCGGTGCTGGCGGCCATGGTCCTCCTGGCCGTGGCCGCCGCCGCCGGCCTGCCGCGGCTGTCCTTCGACGACAGCTACCAGGCCTATTTCCGCCCCGACAACCCGGACCTGGTGCGGTTCCGCGCCTTCGAGCGCACCTTCGGCCGCGGCGACAACGTGCTGGTGGTGATCGCGCCGGAAGGCGGCGAGGTGTTCACGCCCCGGGTGCTGGACCTGGTGCGCCGCCTCACCCGCGACGGCTGGCAGGTGCCCCACGCCGGGCGGGTGGACTCGCTGGCCAACTTCCAGCACTCGGAGGCCCGCGGCGACACCCTGTACGTGGGCAGCCTGGTCCCGGACGAGCTGCCACTGGACACCGCCGCGGTGGCGCGCATCCGCCGCATCGCCCTGAACGAGCCGCTGCTGGTGCGGCGCCTGGTCTCCCCCGCCGGCGACGTCACCGCGGTCAACGTCCAGCTCAACCTGCCCGGCGCGCGCAGCGGCGAGGGGGCCGAAGCAGTCAACCGCGTGCGCCGGCTGCTGGCGGACTACCGCCGGCGTTACCCGGACGTGGACTTCCGCCTCACCGGCGGCGCGGTGATGGACGTGGCCTTTCCCGAGGCCACGCGCCACGACCTGCTGACCATGGTCCCGGCGGTCTTCGTGGCCATCGTCATCGCCCTGTGGCTGCTGCTGCGCTCGGCGGGCGCCACCTTCATCACCGTCGCCGTCATCACCCTGGCCGCGGCCACGGGCATGGGCCTGGCGGGGTGGGCGGGGGTGGCACTCAATCCCACCTCGGTGGGGGCGGCCACGGTCATCGCCACCCTGGCCGTGGCCGACAGCGTGCACATCCTCACCACGGTGCTCGCCGCCCGTGCCGGCGGGGCGTCCCCGGCCGCCGCGGTGCACACCGGCATGCGCCTCAACCTGCGGCCGGTGTTCCTCACCAGCCTGACCACGGTGATCGGCTTCCTCAGCATGAACGTCAGCGACTCGCCGCCGTTCAACGACCTGGGCAACATCACCGCCGCCGGCATCACCGCCGCCTTCGTCTACTCGGTCACCCTGGTGCCGGTGCTGGCGGTGATGCTGCCCCTGCGCGTCCCCCCCCGGGTGGTGCACGAGCGCCGCTTCATGGCGTGGCTGGCCGACCGGGTGGTGGATCACCGCCGGGCCCTGTCGTGGGGGATCGGGGCCGCGGCGCTGGTGCTGGCGGCCTTCATTCCGCGCATCGAGCTGGACGACCGCTTCGTGGAGTACTTCAGCGAGGACACGCCCTTCCGCCAGGACACCGAGTTCACCGCCCGCCGCCTCAGCGGGATCTACGCGGTGGAATACCCGGTGGACTCGGGCGTGCCCGGCGGCATCCACGAGCCGGCCTACCTGCGCACCCTGGAGGCCTTCGAGCGCTGGCTCGCCGCGCAGCCCGAGGTGGAACACGTCACAAGCATTTTGCCCGTCCTCCGCCGCCTCAACCGCAACATGCACGGCGACGATCCCGCCTGGTACCGGCTCCCCGACTCGCGCCGGCTGGCGGCCCAGTACCTGCTGCTGTACGAGCTGTCGCTGCCCTACGGGCTGGACCTCACCAACATGGTGAACCTGGACAAGTCCGCCAGCCGGGTGCGGGTGGTGCTGCGCAACCTGGGGACCCGCGAGCTGCGGGAGTTCGAGGCCCGGGCCGCGGCCTGGCTGGCGCGCCACGCTCCCGGCGTCACGGCGGTGGCCACCGGGCCCAGCCTCATGTTCGCCCACCTCTCGGCCCGCAACGTGCGCACCATGCTGGTGAGCACCGCCCTGGCCGTGGTCCTCATCGCCCTGACCCTGGTCGCCGCCCTGCGCAGCCTGCGCCTGGGCCTGCTGAGCCTGGTGCCCAACCTGCTGCCCGGGGTCATGGCCTTCGGCGTGTGGGCACTGCTGGTGGGCCGGGTGGGGCTGGTGGTGTCGGTGATCTCGGCCATGGCCCTGGGGATCGTGGTGGACGACACCGTGCACTTCCTGTCCAAGTACCGGCTCATGCGCCGGGACCACGATCCCCGCACCGCCCTGCGCGCCACCTTCCTCCAGGTGGGCACCGCCATCTGGATCACCACCGCCGTGCTCACCACCGGCTTCCTGCTGCTGACCCTGTCCGACTTCAGCCTCAGCGCCGACACCGGCCTCATCACCGCCCTCACGCTGGCCTTCGCCCTGGCCGGCGACCTCCTGTTCCTGCCGCCGCTGCTCCTGTGGCTGGAGCATCACCCGTGGCGCCGCGGCCGCGGGTTCGATAAGGTGGGCCGGAGGCGGCGCGCGCAGGCCCGCCGGAGGACGCCATGAACCCCACGCCCGCCGAACACTTCCCGCCGCCCGACTGGCGCCGTTGCGCCCCGCCCGCGGCGGTGCCGCGGGCGCCGGTGCTGTACGAGTTCCCGGGCAGCCTGGCCTGCCGCCAGGTGAAGCTGGCGCTGGCGGAAAAGGGCCTGGACTGGCGCGGGCGACTGGTCAACCGCCTCACCCTGGGCCACCTGGCACCGGACTACCTGGGCCTGAACCCCCGCGGCGAGGTGCCCACCCTGGTGGACGGGGACTGCGTGGTCTACGACACCGTGGCCATCCTGCGCTACGTGGACGAGCGCCTGCCGGGGCCGCCGCTGACCCCCGCCGACCCCGCCGCGCGCCGGCGCATGGATCAATGGCTGGAGGTGCAGCGCCGGCTGCCCCTGCCGGAGCTGGAGCTGGCGCTGGCCGGCGGCTGGCGTGGCCATTTCTGGCGCCACCGCCTCCGGCGCGAGGCGGTGGCGCTCAACCGCCGGCTGCGCCGGCACGCGGGGCTGGCCGATCACTTCCAGTCGCGCCTGGACGAGGTGCTGCGCCTGCTCTCCACCCTGCAGTCGCGGGGCGAGATCCGCCGCCAGGTGGACACCTGCGCGGCGGTGCTCACCCGGCTGGAGAGCACCCTGGCCGCCCATCCCTTCGCCGCCGGCGAGGACTTCTCCCTGGCGGACGCCGCCTTCGGCCCCGTGCTGGAGCGCATGGCGGCCCTGCGCATGGACCGGCTGTGGCGCGACGGACGCCTGCCGCGGGTGGCCGACTACCTGGAGCGGCTGCGGGCCCGGCCCGCCTTCGCCCGCGTGCTGGCCGGGGACGACACCCCGGCGCGCCGGGTGCGGGTGTGGCTGCCGTACCTGTCGCCGCGCGTGGCCGTGGCGATCATCGTGCTGCTGGCCGCCGGCCTGTCGCTGCAGGTGTTGTTGTAGCCGCCGACGACGCCGTCCCCGCAGGGGTTCCCTCGCGGGCGTCGTTTCCGGCGCCCCGTCACACCCGCCGCAACCCCGCCCCGCGGGCACACCGGTTTTGTGCCGCCGTTGGCAGATCGGAGCATCGGCCGCCACTAGCATCACGCGCCCGCTCCCTCACGGGGAACTGCGGGGGCGGGACCGGTCCAAGTCAGCGCCCGTACCCCCGCGGGCGCTCACAAGGTGAGGTGATGAGCATGACCGCCGACAAGCCCTGGCTGCAGGTGCGCGGCGACCCGTCCGTGCGCCAGACGGTGTTCCTGCAGCAGCGGGTGGAGAGCCTGTTCGACACCCGCCTCATGGAGCTGCATGCCGTGGTGCAGCAGCTGCTGTGCATGCGCGGCGTGTTCCACGCCAAGATTCACTATTCCTCCAACCAGCTCACCTGCTGGCTGTACAACGATCCCTACCGCTACCGCGTGTACGTGGGGGAGGAGATCTTCGCCGACGGCTTTCTCGACCAGTTCGAGCAGGTGATGCCGGCCTACGCCCCGGTGATCCCGGCCTGGGACGTGGGCCACATCCTCGACGTGTTCCGCCGCCTGCGCTTCCAGGACGAACAGCTCTACCTGCGCAACGCCTCCATCAACATCATCAACGGCCTCATCGGCGTGACCTTCTCCTGCGACGGGTCCCACTACATCCGCTACCACGCCTTCCACGAGACGGTGAAGCTGCTGTGGATCAGGACGGGCTAGGGGCCGGGGGCCGGACGCCGGGATCCGGGTCCGGCGTGCCGGCGGCCAGGTGCTCGAGCCGGGCCCGGCGTTCTTCGGGCGGCAACTCGCCCAGAGCCGCGGCGCGGCGGTGGAATACCTCCCAGTCGCCGCTGTCGCGGTGAAGCGCGGCGAAGGCGGGGATCCATTGGTTGTACACCGCCACCAGCGCCAGGTGGGCGTTGTTGAGGGCTTGTGCCATCCACCGGTCGTAGCCGCCGTACCCGTCCCACCGGCGTTTCCAGGCCGCGTAGGCGCGGCGCAGCCGCCGGAATTCACCGGCCTTGCGCCGGCGTTTCTCCCCGGCCGGCAGGTCCCGGGCGTACACCGCGGCCAGCCGCCCGCGGGCGTGCAGGAGCAGGCGGCGGAACGAGGCCTCGCGGGCCAGGGCCCGCCGGTGGCGGCGCCAGGCCGCCTCGTCGCCCCGCGCCCGGTACCACTGGCGCACCCCCTCGCGCTCGACGAAACTGGCATAGGACTCGTTGAAGGCGGTGTCGTCCTCCACGTACAGCCGCTGGTGGGCCAGCTCGTGGAAGATGACGCCGATGAAGCGCGCCTCGTCCAGGTCCATGAGGGTGTTGAGCAGGGGATCGTCGAACCAGCCCAGGGTGGAATAGGCCCGCGCCCCGGCCACGTGCACGTCCAGGCCCCGGCCGGCCAGTTCCGCGGCGAAGGCGCGGGCCTCGTCCTCGTCGAAGTAGCCGCGGTAGCTGAGGCAGCCCACGATGAGGAAGCACCAGGTCCTGGGCTGCACGGAAAAGGGATCGGCGGCGACCACGTTCCACACCGCGAAGCGCCGGCCCAGGTCGGCGTAGCTGCGGTAGCTGTCGTTGTCGGGCAGCGCCAGCACCCGGGTGGCGAAGGCGCGCACTTCCCGCGCCAGCTCCAGGCGGACGCGCAGGCGGGCATCCAGGCCGGGGTCGGCCAGGACCTCGTCCAGGGGCCGCGCGCGGGCCATGAGCTCCAGGTGCCCCGACACCGCCCCGGCGTAGTAGTCCAGCGTGGCGCAGCCGGCGGCCGGCAGCAGGGCCGCCAGCGCCAGGACCCTCAGGACGATGCGCATTCCACCTCGCGCACCAGGATGGGCCCGCCGCACTTGGTGTCGAAGGCGATGGCGGCCTCCGCCGCGCGGCGGGCGATGGCGGCCGGGTCGTCGAGCTGCCGGTAGAGCACGTGCAGCGCGCCCAGGGCGTAGTCGCCGCCGGAGCCGATGGCGTAGTACTGGTGGAAGCGGGTCACGCTCATGTCGGAGCCCACGTGGAACAGGCCGCCGGCGTTGGCGATGAGAAAGGTGGTGTCGAGGTCGCCGAAGGGCGAGTCCTTGTCGTCGCCCGGCTGGTCGTTGACGAAGCTGTAGCGCTCGTGGAGCTGCTTCCACAGGCCGAGGAAGAAGGCGAAGATGGCCTTCTCGTCGGCCAGGCGCACCTCCGGGTGCTGGCTCACGTGGTCCTCGATGATGTCGTCGTACAGCCCCCAGCCGGCGGAGGCGAACAGGGAGTCGCCCAGCTCCCGGATCTTCTCCGCCTTCAGGTTGTCCTCGGGCATGCGGGCCGAGCCGAAGGTGATGAGACTGTCGGCGGCCAGCACCAGCCGGCCTTCCTTGCGCACGCCTACGACGATGGACATGGGACCTCCTCCAACGTTGCTGCCGGCCCTCACGGGACGTCGAAACCGGCAGGCCGTCTTCCAACGGCCTGGTAAGATCAGAACCTACCGCAATCCGCGGCCCGAGTCTCGGCCCGGCGGCGCACCCTCACTTGCCGATGCAGAAGCGCGAGAAGATCTCGCCCAGCAGGTCGTCGGGGGTCACCTCGCCGGTGATCTCGCCCAGGGCCTGCTGGGCCAGGCGCAGGTCCTCGGCCAGCAGCTCGCCCGCCCCGGCGGCCGCCGCGGCCTGCGCGGACTCCAGGTGGCCGCGGGCACGGGCCAGGGCCTCCAGGTGGCGGCGGCGGGCGGAGAACAGGCCCGCGCCGGGGACGTACCCGGCGGCGGCCTTGAGGTGCTCGCGCAGCCGATCCAGCCCGGCGCCGGTGCGGGCCGACAGCCACAGGTGGGCGACGCCCCCGCGTTCCTCCAGGCCCGGCTCGCGGCCGGTGAGGTCGATCTTGTTGTGGACCACGGTGAGTGCCAGCTCCGGTGGCAGGCACCGCCGCACCTCGCCGGGCACGTCGGGGTCCACGGCGTCGTCCACCACCACCAGGGCCCGGTCGGCCGCCTCCAGCTCGCGCCGGGCCCGGCGCACGCCCTCGGCCTCGATGGCGTCGGCCGCCTCGCGCAGTCCGGCGGTGTCCACCAGGTGCAGGGGCAGGCCGTCGATCTGCAGGTGCTCGCGCAGCACGTCGCGGGTGGTGCCGGGCAGGTGGGTGACGATGGCGGTCTCGCGCCCGGCCAGGGCGTTGAGCAGGCTGGACTTGCCGGCGTTGGGCGCACCGGCCAGCACCACGGTGAGCCCCTCGTGCAGCACCCGGCCGGCGGCGGCCTCCGCCTCCACCCGGGCCAGGTCCGCCAGCAGCGCCCCGGTGCGCCGGGCCACCTCGCCCTCGGCGAGGAAATCGATCTCCTCCTCGGCGAAGTCCAGCGCCGCCTCCACCCAGGCCCGCAGCTCCGTGAGCCCGGCGGCCAGTCCCTCCAGGCGCCGGGACAGGGCGCCTTCCAGGGAACGCAGGGCGGAGCGCGCGGCCTGGGCCGAGCCGGCCTCGATGAGGTCCGCCACCGCCTCGGCCTGGGCCAGGTCCAGGCGGCCGTTGAGGAAGGCCCGCTCGGTGAACTCGCCGGGACGGGCGGGACGGGCGCCCGCGGCCAGCACCGCGCCCAGCACCAGGTCGGTCACCACGGGACCGCCGTGGCCGTGGAGCTCCAGCACGTCCTCGCCGGTGAACGAGTGCGGGCCGGGAAAGTAGAGCACCAGCCCGGTGTCCACCACCTCGCCGGCGGCGTCGCGGAAGCGGCGCAGCACCGCCCGCCGCGGCGCCGGCAGGCCGCCGGCCACCGCCCCGGCCACCCGCGCCACCCCCGGGCCGGAGACGCGGACGATGGCCACGCCCCCGGTGCCGGGCGGGGTGGCGGGCGCGGCGATGGTGTCGGTGGCGCCCATGGCGCGGGGGCAGGCGGCCTCAGGTCTTGCCGGGCTTGCCCTCGCCCAGCACGCGCCGGGTGATGTACCACTGCTGGGCGATGGACAGCACGTTGTTGGCCACCCAGTAGAGCACCAGCCCGGAGGGGAAGAACAGGAAGAACACGGTGAACACCAGCGGCAGGGCCATCATGATCTTCTGCTGCATGGGGTCGATCTGGGGCGGGTTGAGCTTCTGCTGCAGGAACATGGTGGCGCCCATGATGAGCGGCAGCACGAAGTAGGGATCGCGGGTGGACAGGTCCTTGTACCACAGGATCCACTCGGCCTGGCGCAGCTCCACGCTCTCCAGCAGCACCCAGTAGAGGGCGATGAACACCGGGATCTGGACCGCGATGGGGAGGCAGCCGCCCAGGGGGCTGACCTTTTCCTTCTTGTACAGCTCCATCATGGCCTGGCCCATCTTCTGGCGGTCGTTGCCGTAGCGCTCGCGCAGGGCCATCATCTTGGGCTGCACCTTGCGCAGCTTGGCCATGGAGCGGTAGCTGGTCTCCGACAGCTTGTAGAAGGCCAGCTTGATGAGCACCGTGAGCAGGACGATGGCCCAGCCCCAGTTGCCCACCAGGCGGTGGAGCCATTCCAGGAGCCAGAACAGCGGCTTGGCGATGACGGTGAGCAGGCCGTAGTCCACCGTCAGTTCCAGGCCCGGCGCCACTTCCTCCAGCACCCGCTGGAGCTTGGGCCCCACGTAGAGGCGGGCAGCGAACTCCCCGCTGGCACCGGGCCCGACCTCGCGCTCCGGGGAGGCGATGCCCACGGCGAAAAGGCCGTCGCGCCGGCCGCGGGCGCTGAGCTGGTAGGGCACGTCGGCCGGCGGGATCCAGGCCGCCAGGAAGTAGTGCTGGATGAAGGCCACCCAGCCGCCGGCGACGCCGGTGCGGGTCACGGGCTCCTCGGCCATGTCGTCGAAGCCCACCTTGCGATACTTCTCGTCGGGCGTGTAGTAGACCCCGCCCGTGTAGGTGTAGACCATGCCGTCCATGCCGGCGTCGTCGCCGCTGCGCAGGAGCTGGCCGTAGAGGTTGCCGCGCCAGGGCCTGGCGGTGGGATTGTCCACCCGGTGGCGCACGCCGATCTCGTAGCTGCCGCGGTGGAATTCATAGGTCTTGGTGAATTTGACCCCTTCCGGGCTGGTCCAGGTGAGCGAGACGGTGACGGTGTCGCGGCCGTCTTCCAGCCGGTACTCGCCGGGACGCCCGGTCCAGGCGGTGCGGTGGTTGGG
>JALSIK010000377.1 GCA_026990045.1 Chromatiales bacterium
GGGAATCCGCCCGGTGCCCACCCCCTCACCCCGGCCCTCTCCCCCGCGATGCGGGGGAGAGGGGGCGGAACATCCGGCCCCGGCGCCGGCCCCCGCGGCGGGCCAAAAGACGGTTCCCTCTCCCGCTGGGAGAGGGACAGGGTGAGGGGATGGGAACACGGGTTTTCCTTGTCCGGGCAAATCCCTCCTGACCCATTCACCCCGCAGGGAGGGAATTTATGCAACCATCAGGTTGACATTCAGCCCTGCAGGTCTGTCCTCCGTCTTCCGTCCCCTGTCTTCTGCAGGCGGCACCGCGCAGCGATGCCGGTTTCGGAGGACGGAGGACGGAGGACGGAAGACGGAAGGCCGCCCCGCGCGAATTCGATTCTCCTTGACTTTCTTTGCGTCCCTGGCGCCTTTGCGTTGAAATTCAGAGGCCGGAACCGGCCGTTCGCGGCCAGGGGCCGCTCCTACACCAGAACAAACAACCCGTAGGAGCGCCGGCCTCGGCGCGAACGGCGATCCCTTCGCGGCCGGGGGCCACTCCTACGGGCTGCGCTCAAGCCGATCTACGTTGGGTGGACGGGGGACAGAACACGGAGCCAGGCCGCGGGGGTCACGGCATGGGGTTCAGGCCCCGGCCAGCTCGGCCTCGATGGCGGCCAGCGCTGCCATGGGATCCGCGGCCCGGGTCACGGGCCGCCCCACCACCAGGTAGTCGGCGCCGGCGGCCACCGCCTCCGCCGGCGTGGTGGCGCGCCGCTGGTCGCCCCGCTCGGCCCCGGCCGGGCGCACCCCCGGGGTCACCAGCAGGAAGCCCGGGCCCCGCGCCGCGCGCAGGGCGGCCGCCTCCAGCGGCGAGCAGACCACGCCGTCGAGCCCGCAGTCGGCGGCCAGGGCCGCCAGCCGGGCCACCTCCTCCTGCGGGGACTGGGGAATGCCCACCTCGGCCAGGGCGCGGGCATCCATGCTGGTGAGCACGGTCACCGCGATGAGCCGCGGGGCCCGCGGCAGCGCCGCCACGGCGTCGCGGGCGGCCTCCAGCATGGCGCGCCCGCCCAGGGCATGGACGTTGACCATCCACACCCCCAGGCCGGCGGCGGCGGCCACGGCCCGCCCCACGGTGGTGGGGATGTCGTGGAACTTGAGGTCCAGGAACACCTCGAAGCCGCGCGCGCCCAGCTCCTCCACCAGGCCGGGGCCGGCGCGGGTGAACAGCTCCTTGCCCACCTTGAGCCGGCAGCGCCCGGGCTGGAGCTGGTCCACCAGGGCCAGGGCGTCGCCGCGCTCGGCGTAGTCCAGGGCGACGATGATGCGGGGATCGCGGTTCATTTCATTCGCCCTCCACGCCGTGCACCGGGGTGATGGTGGTCCAGCGCCGGCAGCCGGGGCACTGCCAGTGCAGGCTGCGGCCGGTGAAGCCGCAGGCCCCGCAGCGGTAGATGGGCTTCTCCCGCAGCAGGTTGTCGGTGATGCCCTTGAGCAGTTCCAGGTTCTCGCGGGCGCTGCCCTCGGCCCGCTCCAGGTGCAGGGCGATGAGCCGGTCCATGCCCCGCACCGAGGGCCGCTCGCGCAGGTAGTGGACCAGGTGGTCGATGGCCGCCCCCGGGTCGCGCTGGGCCAGCATGTCCGCCACCGCCAGCACCGCCGAGGTGGCGCCGTAACGGGTCTCCAGCTCGGTGAGGTATTCCAGTGCCTCGTCGTCGCGGCCCAGCTGGTGCAGGCACTCGCGCACCGGGCCCACGATCTCGGGCACGAACTCGGGATTCTGCAACTCCACCCGCCGGTACGCCTTGAGCGCGGCGCGGAAGTCCCCGGCCCGGCGCTCCAGCTCGGCCTCCAGCAGGCTGGCGCGGACACAGCGGGGGTCCGCCCCCAGGGCCCGCTTGAGCAGGCGCTGGGCCCGGCCCGGCTCGCCCTGGCGGATCTCCTGCTCGGCCAGCTCGCAGTAGTACTGGGCGATGCGCGCCGCCATGGGCTCGCCCGAGCGGGTGCCCAGCTTGCGCGCGATGTCGATGGCCTTCTCCCAGTCCTTCTCCTGCTCGTAGATGTCCAGCAGGCAGCGCAGGGCGGGCTCGGTGTGGGCGCCGCGGTCGATGAGCTCGGAGAACAGGGCCTCGGCCCGGTCCAGCAGCCCGGCCCGCAGGTAGTCCTGGCCCAGCTCGTAGAGGGCCTGGGCCCGCTGGGCCCCGGTGAGGGTGGGCCGGGCGATGAGGTTCTGGTGGATGCGGATGGCGCGGTCCACCTCGCCGCGGCGCCGGAACAGGCTGCCCAGGGCCAGGTGGGTCTCCACCGTGTCCGGGTTCACCTCCAGCATCTCGATGAAGACCTCGATGGCCTTGTCCGGCTGCTCGTTGAGCAGGTAGTTGATGCCCTTGAGGTAGTCGGCCGGGATCCCGGGCACCGCCGCCGCGCCGCCGCCGGTGCGGCCGCGCCGGCCCAGCCACCAGCCCGAGAGGGCGGCCACGGGCAGCAGCAGGAACAAGAGCTCCAGTCCCATTCAGTGCCGGTCCTTGATGGGGATGGCGCGCAGGTTGGCCACCTCCTTCTCCGCCAGGGCCACCTTGTGGCGCAGGCGCGAGGCCTCGTGCCGGGCCCGCACCACCATGCCCAGCGCCGCCAGCAGGCCCAGGCCGGCGCCGGCGGCCAGGGCCAGCACCAGCAGCAGCGACAGCGGCGCCTCCAGCGTCCCGAAGTAGTAGTTGAACGCCACCGGCCGCGCGTTGAGCACCGCGAACACGATGCCCAGGACGGCCACCGCCAGCAGCCCCACGAAGGCAATCACTCGTTTCATCTTCGGTCTCTCCCTGGCCGGCCCGTGCCGCCGGCCGCCTGCCCGCCCACCCTACCGCAAGCCCGGCGGGACGCACAAACGAAAACGGCATGCGCGGCGCGGGCCGGGCATGCCGTGGACAAGACGGAGCCGGGAATCAGTTGGCCTGGATGGGCACCCGCAGGCGGCTGGCATTGACCCGCTCGCGCAGCTCCTTGCCCGGCTTGAAATGGGGCACGTACTTGGCGCTGAGGTCCACCGAGTCGCCGGTCTTGGGATTGCGCCCGGTGCGCGGCGGGCGGTAGTGGAGCGAGAAGCTGCCGAAGCCCCGGATCTCGATCCGCTCGCCGTTGGCCAGGCTCTGCGCCATGTGCTCCAGCATGGTCTTGACCGCCAGCTCCACGTCCTTGTAGGCGAGCTGGGTCTGCTTGCGCGCAAGCACTTCGATGAGTTCCGATTTTGTCATTGTTGTCGCCCCAAGTCTCGCGGGCGCGGCACGGCGGCCGCGCCCGGACCGCCCTCAGTCGTCGCCGCCGCCTTCCATCTGCTCCTTGAGCAGGTCCCCCAGGGTGGTGGTGGCGGGCTCCGCGCTGCGGTTGTAGTCCTTGATCGCCTCTTTCTCTTCCTGCGTGTCCTTGGCCTTGATGGACAGGGAGATGGTCCGGCTCTTGCGGTCCACGCCCATGAACTTGGCCTCCACCTCGTCCCCCACGTTGAGGATGGAGCGCGCGTCCTCGACCCGGTCGCGCGAGATCTCGGAGGCCCGCAGGTAGCCCTCGACGCCGTCGCCGAGATCGATCACGGCGCCCTTGGCGTCCACTTCCTTGACCGTGCCCTTGACGATGCTGCCCTTGGCGTGCTCGGCGACGAAGTTGGCGAAGGGATCCTTGTCCAGTTGCTTGATGCCCAGCGAGATGCGCTCGCGCTCGGGGTCCACCGCCAGCACCACGGCCTCCACCTCGTCCCCCTTCTTGTAGTTGCGCACCGCCTCCTCGCCCGGGATGTTCCAGGACAGGTCGGACAGGTGGACCAGGCCGTCGATGCCGCCCTCCAGCCCGACGAAGATGCCGAAGTCGGTGATGGACTTGATGACGCCCTTGACCTTGTCGCCCTTGTTGTGGGTGGCGGCGAACTCCTCCCACGGGTTGGGCTGGCACTGCTTCATGCCCAGCGAGATGCGGCGGCGCTCCTCGTCGATGTCCAGCACCATGACCTCCACCTCGTCGCCCATGGAGACCACCTTGCTGGGGTGGATGTTCTTGTTGGTCCAGTCCATCTCGGAGACGTGGACCAGGCCCTCGACGCCCTCCTCGATCTCCACGAAGCAGCCGTAGTCGGCGATGTTGGTGACCTTGCCGAACAGGCGCGTGCCCTCCGGGTAGCGGCGCGAGATGTCCACCCACGGGTCCTCGCCCAGCTGCTTGAGCCCGAGGGAGACGCGCATGCGCTCCTTCTCGAACTTCAGCACCTTGACCTCGATCTCGTCGCCCACGTTGACGACCTCGGACGGATGCTTGACCCGCTTCCAGGCCATGTCGGTGATGTGCAGCAGGCCGTCGATGCCGCCCAGGTCGACGAAGGCGCCGTAGTCGGTGAGGTTCTTGACGATGCCCTTGACCACCGCGCCCTCCTGCATCTGGGCCAGCAGGGCCTCGCGCTCCTCGCTGGTCTCGGCCTCGACCACGGCGCGGCGGGACACCACCACGTTGTTGCGGCGGCGGTCCAGCTTGATGACCTTGAATTCCAGTTCCTTGCCTTCCAGGTAGGAGGTGTCGCGCACCGGGCGCACGTCCACCAGCGAGCCGGGCAGGAAGGCGCGCACGCCGTCCAGCTCCACGGTGAAGCCGCCCTTGACCTTGTCCACGATCATGCCCTTGACGGTCTCGCCCTTCTCGAACGCCTCTTCCAGGCGCTTCCAGGTCTCGGCCCGCTTGGCCTTCTCGCGCGACAGGCGGGTTTCGCCGAAGCCGTCCTCGACCGCGTCGAGGGCCACTTCCACCTCGTCGCCGACCTTGACGTTGATCTCACCGTTCTCGTCGGTGAACTGCTCGATGGGGATGACGCCCTCGGACTTGAGGCCGGCATTGACGACCACCACGTCGTCGTTGACCGCGACCACGGTGCCCTTGATGATGGCGCCCGGCCGCATCTGCGTGTTGGAAATGCTCTGCTCGAAAAGCTCGGCGAAACTCTCGCTCATGTTGTTGATCACCCTCGGTCGGCTCCGCCGACCGGCCCGTTGCG
>JALSIK010000378.1 GCA_026990045.1 Chromatiales bacterium
CAAGCTGCATGGTCTGGTTGAACATCCGCCCGCCCGCCGGCGGGCCCCTGGCACAAAAAGGCCTCCCCTCAGCCGCCCCCGGCCGCCGGCCCGAAGACCCGGCGCACGTGGCGCTCCACCTCGGCCATCACGCCGGGGATGTCCAGGGCAGTGGTGTCGATGACCACCGCGTCCGGCGCCGGCACCAGCGGCGAGGCCGCCCGCTGGCGGTCGCGCCGGTCGCGCTCGGCGATCTCGCTGAGAAGGTCGGCCAGCCTAACATCGATTCCCTTTTCTTTCAACTGTTTATGACGCCGCCGGGCGCGCTCGTCGGCGCTGGCGGTGAGAAACAGCTTGAGGGGAGCGTCGGGGAACACGGTGGTGCCCATGTCGCGCCCGTCGGCCACCAGGCCCGGCGGGCGGCGGAAGGCCCGCTGGCGGTCCAGCAGGGCCTCGCGCACGGCCGCCATGGCCGCCACCCGCGAGGCGTCGCTGCCCACCGCCTCGGTGCGGATGGCGTCGGTCACGTCCTCCCCCTCCAGCAGGACCCGGACCTCCCCGCCGCCGGCGGCCTCGCGGAAGGCCGCCGGCAGCCCGCGGGCATAGGCCGCCACCGCCGCCGCGTCGTCCAGGGACAGGCCCCGGCGCCGGGCACCCAGGGCCACCAGCCGGTACAGGGCCCCGGAATCCAGCAGGTGCCAGCCCAGGCGGGCGGCCAGGAGCCGGGCGATGGTGCCCTTGCCCACCCCGCTGGGGCCGTCGATGGTGATGACGGGGGCGGTTTCAGCCATGGGCCGCGCGGATGTCCAGGCCCGCCTCCCGGGCCAGGGCGACGAAGCCGGGGAAGGAGGTGTCCACGTTCTCGCAGCGGTCGATGGTCACCGGCCCGGCGGCACGCAGGGCGGCCATGGCGAAGGCCATGGCGATGCGGTGGTCGCCGTGGCTGTCCACGCGGCCGCCGGTGAAGCCCCCGCCCCCGCGGATGACCATGCCGTCCTCGGTGGGGGTGGCGTCGGCCCCCAGTGCGCGCAGCCCGTCGGCCATGACCTGGATGCGGTCGCTCTCCTTGACCCGCAGCTCGCGGGCCCCGGTGAGCACGGTCTCGCCCTCGGCCAGGGCCGCGGCCACGAACAGGGCCGGGAACTCGTCGATGGCCAGGGGCACCTGCTCCGCGGGGATGCGGATGCCGTGCAGGGGCCCCGCCTCCACGGTGAGATCGGCCACCGGCTCGCCGCCCACGGTGCGCTCGTTGGCCAGCGCGAGCCGCGCCCCCATGGCGCGCAGGATGTTGATGACCCCGGTGCGGGTGGGGTTGACGCCCACGTGGGTCAGGGTCACGCGCGAGCCCGGCGCGATGGCCGCGCCCACCATGAAGAAGGCCGCCGAGGAGATGTCGGCCGGCACCTCGATGCGGGCGGCGGCCAGGCGCCCGCCCCCGTCCACGCACACCCGGCGGCCGGCCACGGCCACCGGCCAGCCGAAGCCGGCCAGCATGCGCTCGGTGTGGTCGCGGGTGGGCGCGGGCTCGGTGACACAGGTGCGGCCCTCGGCGTAGAGACCGGCCAGCAGCAGGCAGGACTTCACCTGGGCGCTGGCCACCGGCATCGCGTAGTCGATGCCGTGCAGGCGGCGGCCGCCGTGGATGCGCAGGGGCGGGGTGCCGCCGGAGCTGGTGTCCACCTGCGCCCCCATGAGCGCCAGCGGCTCGGTGACCCGGCGCATGGGCCGGCGGTTGAGGGACTCGTCGCCGGTGAGCACGGTGTCGAAGGGCTGGGCCGCCAGCAACCCCGCCAGCAGGCGCATGGAGGTGCCGGAGTTGCCCAGGTCCAGCGGCGCCCCGGGGGGCTTGAGCCCGTGCAGCCCCACCCCGTGCACGGTGACGCGGCCCGCCTCGGGCCCCTCGATGTCCACCCCCATGGCGCGGAAGGCGTTGAGGGTGGCCAGGCTGTCGGCCCCTTCCAGGAAGCCGGTGATCCCGGTGACGCCTTCGGCCAGGGCCCCCAGCATGATGCTGCGGTGGGAGATGGACTTGTCGCCCGGCACCCGCAGGGTGCCCTGCAGGCGGCCGCCGGGCGCGACGACGAACTGGAGTGAGTGGCTCATGGTCGTGTGTACAACTACTCGCGTGCGTTTTCGGGCCGCTGCAGGCGCCCGGCGAAGGCGTCGCGCGCGGCCTTGGCGCGGGCGAAGGTCTCGCGCAGGAAGTCCCCGTCGCCGGCGGCGACGGCCTCCCGCAGCCGCGCCAGGTCGTCGAGGAAGCGGTCCATCACCGCCACCAGGGCCTCGCGGTTGGCCAGGCAGATGTCGTGCCACATGGCCGGGTTGCTGGAGGCGATGCGGGTGAAGTCGGCGAAGCCGCCGGCGGCGTACTCGAAGATCTCGGCGCTGTCGTCCATGCGGGCCAGGGTGTCCACCAGCGCGTAGGCCAGCATGTGCGGCAGGTGCGAGGTGGCCGCCAGCACCGCGTCGTGGTGAGCGGCGCTGGTCTCCACCACCTGCGCCCCCACCGCCTCCCACATGGCCCGCACCCGGGCCACGGCGGCGGCCTCGGTCTCCGGCTCCGGGGTCAGGATCACGCGCCGGCCGGCGAACAGGCCGGTGACGGAGGCCTCCACCCCGCTCTGCTCGGTGCCGGCGATGGGATGGCCGGGCACGAACCACGGCGGCAGCCCGCCCAGCACCCGGCGCACGTCCGCCACCACGCTGCCCTTGGTGCTGCCCACGTCGGTCACCACCGCCCCCGGGGACAGGCCGGGCCGCAGGCGCGCGAGCACCTCGCCGGTGGCCCCCACCGGCACCGCCAGCACCACCATGTCGGCCCCGGCGGCGGCCGCGGCCGGCTCGGCCTCGAACCGGTCGATGACCCCCAGGGCCAGGGCCCGTTCCAGGTGGGCCGGGTCGCGGCCCCAGCCGACGATCTCCCCCGCCTGCCCGGCGGCGCGCAGGGCCCGGGCCAGGGAGCCGCCCATGAGTCCCACCCCCGCCACGCACAGGCGCGCGATGAGGGGCGGGCTCACGCCAGCACCTCCCGCAGCGCCCGGAGAAAACGCTCGTTGTCCTCCGCGGTGCCCACGGTGACCCGCAGGTGGCGGGGCAGGTCGTAGTTGGCCACGGGCCGCACGATGACGCCCCGGCGCAGGAGCGCCTCGTACACCGCCAGGCCGTCGCGGTCCAGGGCGAAGGTGACGAAATTGCCGGCAGAGGGGATGTGCGCAAGCCCCATGGCGTCGAAGGCCGCGGCGAGCCGGGCCAGCCCCTCGCGGTTGAGCCGGCGGCTGCGCTCCAGGAAGGCCCCGTCCTCCAGCGCCGCCTCCGCCGCCGCCAGCGCCGGCACGCCCACGTTGAAGGGCTGGCGCACCCGGCCGAGGATGTCCACGAGCGCGGGCGAAGCCACGCCGTAGCCCACGCGCAACCCGGCCAGGCCGTAGATCTTGGAAAAGGTGCGGGTGACGACGAGGTTGGGAAAGCGCGCCAGCCATGCCACGCCGTCGGGGAAGCCGGGGTCCTCCACGTACTCGGTGTAGGCCTCGTCCAGCACCACCACCACGTGGCCCGGCAACCCGGCGAGAAATGCCTCCAGCTCGTCGCGCGCCAGCCAGGTGCCGGTGGGGTTGTTGGGGTTGGCGACGAACACCACCCGGGTGTCGCCGTCCACCAGGTGCGCCATGGCCTCGAGGTCGTGGCCGTAGGGCATGCGCGGGTGGTCGGGCGGCAGCGCCGCCGCCGCCCGTCCCTCGGCCCCCGCGGCCATCGTGTAGATGGGGTACATGGCGAAGCCGTGGCGGGAGAAGACCGCGTTGCGGCCCGGCCCGAGAAAGGCGCGCGCCACCATGGCGATGACGTCGCTGGAGCCGGCGCCGAGGATGATCATGTCCGGGCTCACGCCCAGGCGGGCGGCCAGCTTGTCCTTCAACCGGTGGCCGCCGTCGTCGGGATAGCGGTGGACGCCGGCCACCGCCTCGCGCGCCGCGGCCAGGCCCAGGGGGCTCGGGCCCAGGGGATTCTCGTTGGAGGCCAGCTTCACCGCGTCGGTGACGCCGTACTCCCGCGCCAGCTCCTCAAGCGGCTTGCCCGGCTGGTACGGCGCCAGCGTGCGCACGCCGGGGGCGGCCAGCGCCAGCGGGTCCGGCAGCAGGGGGTCACAGGGCAGGGACATGGCCGGACAACGATCCCGATGCAAGGACGGTGGATTCCGGGGCGCAGCCTCCCTCACCCCGGCCCGCAACGCGGGGGAGAGGGGGACAGGAAAAACCGGTCGTGGCATCGCCCCCCCGCCGGGGACGAAAAGACGGTCCCCTCTCCCCCCGGGAGAGGGACAGGGTGAGGGGGAAGAAAGAGCCCGCCCCGGGCACGGGAGAAAGCTTCGACCCCATGCGCCCCGCCCTCACAGCACGGCCTTGGGATAGGAGCCCAGCACCCGCAGCAGGCTGGCTTCGCTCTCCAGCTCCGCCAGGGCCGCGGCCACGGGCCCGTCCTCGCGGTGGCCGTCGATGTCCACGAAGAACACGTACTCCCACATGCCGCGCCGCGAGGGCCGCGACTCGATGCGGGTCATGGAGATGTCGTGGCGCTGCAGCGGCGCCAGCAACCGGTACAGGGCGCCGGGACGGTTGGGGGTGGACAGCAGCAGCGAGGTCTTGTCGTCGCCCGACGGCGGCACCTGGCGCCGGCCGATGACCAGGAAGCGGGTGGTGTTGTCGGGCTCGTCCTCGATGTTGCGCACCAGCACGGGCAGGTCGTAGATCTCGGCCGCGGTCTCGCCGGCGATGGCGGCAGCGCCCTCCTCGCCCGCCGCGCGCCGCGCCGCCTCGGCGTTGCTGGGGACGTCGGCCAGCGGCACCCCGGGCAGGTGGGCCTCCAGCCATTCCCGGCACTGGGCCAGGGACTGCTGGTGCGAGTAGACCACCTTGATCTCCTCCAGCCGCGGCACCCGGGTGAGCAGGTGGTGGTGGATGCGCAGCTCCACCTCGCCGCAGATGTTGAGGGGCGAGTTGAGAAACTGGTCCAGGGTGTGGTTGACCACGCCCTCGGTGGAATTCTCCACCGGCACCACGCCGTAGTGGGCGTTGTCGGCTTCCACCTCGCGGAACACGTCGGCGATGGAGGCCTGGGGCAGGGTGTCCACCGCGTG
>JALSIK010000379.1 GCA_026990045.1 Chromatiales bacterium
GCCACGGGCCCGGTGCCGGCGCGGATCCCGGCCCGTGGCTTTATCCCGCCGCCGGGACGGGGTACCCTTGGGACCCGGGAATGAACCCGGTTGGCTGGGGGAGCCGTGAACCCCATCTCCATGCTGTTGCCGTTCCGCACCTGGATCGGCGAGCTGAAAAATCCCGCGGTGCTGCGCGCCGACCTGGTGGCGGGGGTCACCGTGGCCCTGGTCCTCATTCCCCAGTCCATGGCCTATGCCCAGCTGGCCGGCCTGCCCCCGTACTACGGCCTGTACGCGGCCTTTCTGCCCCCTTCCGTCGCCGCCCTGTTCGGCTCCTCGCGGCAGCTCGCCACGGGGCCGGTGGCGGTGGTGTCGCTCATGACCGCGGCCGCGCTGGAGCCCATCGCCGCCAGCGGCAGTCCCGGTTTTGTCGCCTATGCCATCCTGCTCGCGCTCATGGTGGGCCTGTTCCAGCTGGCACTGGGGCTGCTGCGCCTGGGCGCGCTGGTGAATTTCCTCTCCCACCCCGTCGTGCTGGGATTCACCAATGCCGCGGCCATCATCATCGCCACCTCGCAGCTGGGCAAGATCTTCGGCGTCGAGGTGGAGAAGGCCGAGCACCACTACGAGACCGTCTGGCGCATGATCGCGGCGGCGACCACGGACATCCACTGGCCCACCCTGGGCATGGCGGTGGCTGCCTTCGCCATCATGTACGGCCTGCGCCGGCTCACCCCCCGCCTGCCCAACGTGCTCATCGCGGTGGCCGTGACCACGGTGGCGGCCTGGGCCACCGAGTTCTCGCGCCAGCGCGAGGTGCCCATGTCGGCGGTGGCCGGCGAGGTGGTGGAGGGCATCCTGGCGGAGCGCCGGCGCCTGCGGGTGGAGCTGGCAGAGGTGGAACGGGCGCTGGCGGAGGCCCGCGGCCGGCTGGCGGCGGTACAGCGGCAGGCGGCGCCGGACGAGGCCGAGCTGCTGCGGGCCCAGCACGAGGTGGACCTCCTGATCCTGCGCCGGGAGCGGCTGCAGAAGTCCCTCAAGGCGGAGGTGCGCGAGTTGCGTGCCATCCATTTCACCCGCGTGCGCCTGGAGGGGGCGGAGCGGTTCGTGGTGCGCTCCCATCCGCCGGCGGGGGCCGAGCGCCTCGACGACGGCTGGCGCATCCGGCGCATCGAAACCGACAGCATCCTGTTTCACCGCGGCGGGCGCGTGGTGGGCGAGATTCCGGCCGGGCTGCCGGCCCTGCGCCTTCCCGCCCTGGACTGGGGGATCATCGGCCAGCTGTTCCTGGCCGCCATGACCATCGCCCTCATCGGCTTCATGGAGGCCATCGCCATCGCCAAGAGCATGGCGGCGCGCACCCGCCAGCACCTGGATGCCAACCAGGAACTCATCGGGCAGGGGCTGGGCAACATCGCCGGCAGCCTGTTCCAGAGCTATCCCACGGCCGGGTCGTTTTCCCGCTCGGCGGTCAACATCGATGCCGGGGCGGTGACCGGGTTTTCCTCCGTCGTGACCAGCCTGGTGGTGGCGGTGGTGCTGTTGTGGTTCACGCCGTTGCTGTACCACCTGCCGCAGGCGACCCTGGCCGCGGTCATCATGATGGCCGTCATCGGGCTGGTGCGGTTCGCCCCCATGCGCTACGCGTGGAAGGTGGATCGCAACGACGGCATCGTGTCGGTGGTGACCTTCGTGCTCACCCTGCTGCTGGCCCCCCACCTGGAGCAGGGTATCGTCACCGGCGTGCTGTTGTCCCTGGGCCTGTACCTGTACCGTTCCATGCACGCGCGGGTGGCGGTGCTGGGGCGCCATCCCGACGGCAGCCTGCGGGACGCCCAGGTGCACGGCCTGACCACCTGCCCCAACATCACCATTCTCCGTTTCGACGGTTCCCTGTATTTCGCCAATACCGCCTACTTCGAGGAAACGGTCCAGCGCAAGGTGGCCATCAAGCCGGATCTCAAGTTCGTCATCGTGGATGCCGAGGGCATCAATCACATCGACGCCACCGGGGAGGAGATGCTCCGCCAGGTGGCGGAGCGCCTGCGGGAGGCGGGCATCACGCTGCTCTTTTCGCGCATGAAGAAGCAGGTGCGCGACGTGCTGGAGCGCAGCGGGTTCGTGGCGGAGATGGGGGCGGACCATTTCTTCTCCCGCACCGGCCATGCCATCGAGTTTGCCTGGTCGCGGCTGGGGCCGGACCATGCCGCCGGCTGCCCCCTGGCCCCCGTGCGGTCGCCGGCCTGACCCCCGGCTGCTTCAGCAGATCCGGGGCAGCGGATCGTCCTCCAGCTCCTCCAGCAGGCGTTCGCCGCCCAGGGCCGTGCGCAGCACCACCTCGCCGCCGCCGGCGTCCGCCATGCGGCCGATGACGGCGGCCCCGCGGCCCTCGGGCAGGGCGCGCCAGGCGGCCAGCACCGCGTCGGCCGCCTCCGGGGCGGCCACCGCCACCACCCGGCCCTCGCAGGCCAGGTACAGGGGGTCGTAGCCCAGCAGCTCGCACACCGCGCGCACCGGTTCGTTGACGGGCACGGCGGCCTCGTCCACCTCCATCCCGAGGCCGGTGGCGCGGCGGATCTCGTGCAGCACTGTGGCCAGCCCGCCGCGGGTGGGGTCGCGCATGAAGCGCAGGCCGGGCAGGTGGCGCACGGCGCGGGTCAGGGGCAGGACGCTGGCGGCGTCGGAGGGCAGGTCGCCGCGCAGCCCGAAGTCCTCCCGCGCCAGCATCACCGCGGTGCCGTGGTCACCCACGGGGCCGCTCACCAGGAGGCGATCCCCGGGTTCGATGCGGCGCAGGCCGAGGTCCACCCCCGGCGGGCGCAGGCCGAGGCCGGTGGTGGCCAGGACCAGGCCGCCGCCCTCGCCGCGGCGCAGCACCTTGGTGTCGCCGGCGGCGATGCCCACCCCGCAGCGGCGGGCCGCCTCGCCCAGCGAGGCGACGACGCGCTCCAGCTTCGCGGTTTCCAGCCCTTCCTCGATGAACACGTTGAGGGACAGCCACCAGGGATCGGCGCCGGCCACGGCCAGGTCGTTGACCGTGCCGTGCACCGCCAGGGAGCCGATGGTGCCGCCCGGGAACTCCAGCGGCTGGACGGTGAAGCCGTCGGTGGTGACCAGCAGCTCGCCCTCGCCCGGCGGCGGCAGGGCGGCGGCGTCGGCCACCGTGTCCAGCAGCAGGCCATCCAGGTGGCGCGCGAACACCTGCTCCACCAGCTCGCGCGTGAGCCGGCCGCCGTTGCCGTGGGCCAGCGTCACGTGGGCCTCCAGCGGGGGCGGACGGCGGGTCACGGCCCGGCGCTCCCCGCGGCCATCACCTGGCCGAAGCACAGGCCGGCGTCGTTGACCGGCACCCGGGCCGGCAGGTGGGCACGGAAGCCCGCGGCCCGCAGGCCGGCCAGGGCCTGCTCCGCCAGCAGCCGGTTCTGGAACACGCCGCCGGCCAGGCCCACGGCGAAGTCGCCGTGGAGCCGGCGCAGGGCCCGGGCCTGGTCCACCAGCCCCCGGGCGAGGCCGGCATGGAAGGCCGCGGCGCGCTCCGCGGGGGGACGGGTTTCGTCCAGCAGCAGGTCCAGCAGCGGTGCCCAGTCGGCCACCAGCACGCCGCCGGGCCCCCGGGCCAGGGGCAGCTTCACGGCCGGGCCGGGGTCCGCCCCCAGGGCCAGGGCCTCCAGTTCCATGGGCCCCTGGCCCTCGTAGCTGGTTTCGTGCACCAGGCCGAGGAGGGCGGCGGCGGCATCGAACAGGCGCCCGGCGGCGGTGGTCACGGGGCTGTTCATGCCCCGCTCCCAGGCGCGGCGCAGGAGGGGATCGGGGCCCGGGGCCCCGGGCCAGGGGCGGCCGGCCTCCCAGCACAGGCCCAGGGCGCTGCGCCAGGGCGCGCGGGCGGCGCGCTCGCCGCCGGGCAGGCGGAAGGGGCGCAGGCTCGCCACCCGCCGCCAGCGGCCGGGGTTGCCCAGCAGGGCCTCGCCGCCCCACAGGGTGCCGTCCTCGCCCAGGCCGACGCCGTCCCAGGTGAACACCAGCCAGCGCGCCTCGCGGGGGAACTCGCCGGCCACCGCCGCGGCATGGGCGTGGTGGTGCCGGACCCGGTGCAGGGGCAGGCCGCTGTCCCGGGCCCAGCGATGGCTGGCGTAGCCGGGGTGGGCGTCGCAGGCCACGCGCCGGGCCCGCACGCGGTAGAGATCCTGCAGCTCCTCCACCAGGCGGCGGAACCGGTCCAGGCTGCGGGGATGGTCGAGGTCGCCCACGTGGGGGGAGACGACCACGCGCCGGTCCCAGGCCAGGGCCACGGTGTTCTTCATGTGGCCGCCCACGGCCAGCAGCGGGGCCTGGAGGGGGAAGGGCAGCTCCAGTTCCAGGGGGGCGTTGCCGCGGCCCAGGCGCAGGGGCCGCGGGGTGCCGGCCACGGGCCGGTACACGGGGTCGTCCGCCGGGCGCACGATGGGCCGGTCGTGATGGAGGAAGGCATCGGCCACCGCGCCCAGGCGGGCCTCGGCCTCGGCGGGATCCGTGATCAGGGGCTCGCCGCTGACGTTGCCCGAGGTGGCCACCAGGGGGCCGCCGAAGGCCTCCGCCAGCAGCTCGTGCAGGGGCGAGCAGGGCAGCATGAGGCCCACCTCGGCCAGCCCCGGGGCCACCTGGGGCGCCAGGGCCAGGTGCTCCAGGGACGCGGCGGGCACCAGCACGATGGGCGCCTCGGGCCCGTCGAGGAGGGCGGCCGGCGCCGGGGCCAGGTCCAGGCGGGCGTACAGGGGGCGGGGCACCATGACTGCCAGCGGCTTGCGGGGGCGGGCCTTGCGCCGGCGCAGCCGGGCCACCGCGGTGGGGTTGCGCGCGTCGCACATGAGGTGATAGCCGCCCACCCCGCGCACCGCCAGCACGTGGCCGCGGCGCAGGACCTCCACGGCCGCGGCCAGGGCCGCGGGGGTCTCCGTCACGGCGCGGCGGCCGTCGCGGCAGGCCAGCCGGGGACCGCAGGCCGGGCAGGCCACGGGCTCGGCGTGGAAGCGGCGGTCGCCGGGGTCGGCGTACTCGCGGGCGCACCCGGGGCACAGGGGGAAGCCGGCCATGGCGGTGCGGGCCCGGTCCCAGGGCAGCGCGCGGAGGAGGGTGTAGCGGGGACCGCACTGGGTGCAGTTGAGGAACGGGTAGCGGAAGCGCCGGTCCCGCGGGTCATGGAACTCGCGCCGGCAGTCCCCGCACGGGGCCCGGTCGGGAGGCACGGTCACCGCCTCTCGTGGCCGGCCGGCGCGGCTGGGCCGGATGGCGAAGCCGGCCCGGCCGGCGGGGGCCGCGGGCTCGTCGGCCAGCAGCCGGGGGCGGGCCGCGGGCGGGGCCTCCTCCAGGAGGGCCCGGCGGAACCGGGCCAGGGGCCCGGCCTCGCCCTCGGCGTGGATGATCACTTCGCCGGCGCGGTTTTCCACCCAGCCGTCCACGCCCAGGCGCCGGGCCAGCCGCCAGGCGAAGGGCCTGAAGCCCACGCCCTGCACCCGGCCCCCCAGGTGCAGGCGCCGGGCCGTCCGGGGGACCGGCAGGGGGTGCGCGGGCCGGTTCATGCCGCCGGGGTCTCCCGCGCCGCCGCCGGGTCGCGGGCGCGGCGCAGGCCGCCGCTCCACCAGATGCGGCAGGCGCCTTCGTCGGACACCATGCAGGGGCCCACGGGGCGGCGCGGGGTGCAGGCGGTGCCGTAGAGACGGCACTGGGGGGGCTGGAGGCGCCCCAGCACCACCTGCGCGCAGTCGCAGCCCGGGGGCATCTCGCCGGCGCGGCGGCGGGCGGTGTCCACGGCCACCGGGTGGCGGCGGCGGGCGTCGTGACGGGCGAACTCCGGCCGCAGGGCGAAGCCGGAGTCCGGGATGGCGCCGATGCCGCGCCAGGTGGCCGGGGTCACCTGCATCACCTGCTCCAGCACCGCCCGGGCCCGGGGGTTGCCCCGCGCCCGCACCAGCTCCGGGTAGCAGTTGTCGAGTGCGGCGCGCCCTTCCACCAGCTGGCGCAGGACCGAGTGGCAGGCCGCCAGCAGGCCGGCGGGCGTGAAGCCCGCCACCGCCGCGGGCAGGCCGTGGCGCTCCAGAACGAAGCGCCACTCGTCGCTGCCCATGACGGTGGCGACGTGGCCCGGCGCCACCAGGGCGTCGAAGCCCGGCTCGCCCGAGGCCAGCAGCATGGCCACCACCGGCCAGGTGCGGCGGCCGGCCAGCAGCAGGCTCAGGTTGGGCGGGGCGCCCTCGGCCAGCATGGCCGCCACCGGCGCGGTGGTGGTCTCGAAGCCGGCGGCGAAGAACACCACCTCCCGCTCCGGCATGGCCCGGGCCAGGGCCGCCGCCTCGGCGGGGGAGGCCACGGGCCGCACGTCGGCACCGGCGGCGCGGGCGGCCTCCAGCGACCGGGGCTCGCCGCGCGGGGCGTTGACCGGCACCCGCAGCATGTCGCCGAAGGCCGCCAGGGTGAGGTCCCGTTCCAGGGCCAGGCGGATGGCGGCGTACACGTCCTCCTCGGGGCAGACGCACACCGGGCAGCCGGGACCCGGGATGAGCGTGACACCGTCGGGCAGCAGGCGGCGCAGGCCGGCCAGGGTGATGGTGCGCTCGTGGCCGCCGCAGACGTTCATGATCCGCACCGGCCACCGCAGCGGCAGCGCGTGGATGCGCTCCAGCCAGTAGAGGGCATTGTCCGCGGTGTCGCGGTTCACGGTGCGGCGGCGCCGGTGCGGCGGGCGTCCAGGGCGGTCTCCAGCCAGCGGCACCAGGCCTCCACCCCGTCGCCGGTGCGGGCCGACAGGGACAGGACCGGGACGGCGCTGCCCAGCCGCCGCAGGTGGTCCTCGGCCCGGTCCGGGGCGAAGTCCCCCAGCACCGGCAGCAGGTCGGCCTTGGTGAACAGCACCAGGTGGGCGGCGCGGAACATCACCGGGTACTTGGCCGGCTTGTCGTCGCCCTCGGTCACCGCCAGCAGCGTGACGTTGTGGTGCTGGCCGAGGTCGAAGGCGGCCGGGCACACCAGGTTGCCCACGTTCTCGATGAACAACAGGTCCAGCCGCGACAGGTCCAGCCGGTGCAGGGCCCGGTGCACCATGTGGGCATCCAGGTGGCAGGCGGTGCCGGTGGTGATCTGGACCACGGGCACGCCGCGGGCGCGGATGCGCTCGGCGTCGCGTTCGGTTTCCAGGTCACCCTCGATGACCGCCAGCCGCCAGCGGCCGCCCAGGCGGTCGATGGTCTGCTCCAGCAGCGTGGTCTTGCCGGCGCCGGGGGACGACATGAGGTTCACGGCCAGCACCCCGTGGGTCTCCAGGTGGGCCCGGTTGTGGGCGGCGGCGCGGTCGTTCTCCGCCAGCAGGCCCTGCAGCACCGCCACCGGCTCGCGCCCGCCGGCGGGGTGTGCGGATTCCAGCAGGTGCCGGTTGCCCGGCGTGACGTTGCAGCCGCAGGTGTCGCACATGACAGGGGATCTCCCGGCCGGTCAGGTGTCCGTTGCCTGGTGAAGCAGCTCCACTTCCGCCAGCAGCAGCTCGTCGCCGCTGAGCAGCCGCGTGCGACCGTCCCCGCACCGGGGGCAGGTGAGATTGCGCGGCCCGGTCTCGGCCTCGTGCCCGCAGGCCTCGCAATGCACCCGCACCGGCCGGGCATCGATGACCAGGGCGGCGTGCTCGGCCACGGTGCCGGCGGCGGCGAAGGGGAAGGCCTGGCTCAGGAGGTCGGGCTCCACCCCCGACAGCGGCCCGATGCGCACGCTGATGCGGGTCACGGCCCGGGCCCGGTGCCGCGCGGCGATGCGGGCCACCTGGGACAACATGCTGCGGCAGACCGCCAGCTCATGCATGGGGAGTGCCCCCGCCGCCGCCCAGGGCCTCGTCCAGCAGCGCCGTTGCCGCCCGGCCCGCGGCGGGGTCCACGCGCTGGATGGCGTAGCCCACGTGCACCACCACCCAGTCGCCCGGCTGCGGGTCCTGGTCCTGGACCAGGAACAGCGAGACGTCGCGCTCCACGCCGCGGGCCCGGCAGCGGGCGACGGTGCCGTTCACCTCCACGATCTCCATGGGAATTCCCAGGCACATGGCGCACGTTCCGTTGCCGGCGAGCGTTCAAGCTAGCGCCGGGCGGCGGTGGCGATCCTGACCTGGATCAAGATCGCGCGGGGAAGGGTTGCGATACTGGCACGGCGCCGGCCATGGGGGTACACCAGTGAGCGAGGAGCGGTTGTTCCTGCCACGCGAGGGGCTGCAACGGTTGCTGGACGAGCTGGTCCGGCGCGGTTACCGCTGCATCGGCCCGGTGGTGCGCGACGGCGCCATCGTGTTCGACGAGATCGCCTCCGCCGACCGCCTGCCGCGGGGCGTGGAGCAGGAGCAGGCCCCCGGGCGTTACCGGCTGCGGCAGGCGGGTCATGATCGCGTGTTCGCCTGGGCCAACGGGCCGCAGGGCATCAAGCCGTGGCTGTTCGCGCCGCGCGAGGTGCTGTGGCGCATGGAGCGGGGCGAGGCCGGGCTTGCCTTCACCCCGGCGCCGGAGCCGGGGGAACCGCTGGCGGTCATCGGCCTGCGGCCCTGCGACATCGCGGCACTGTACCTGCAGGATCACCACTTCCTTCACGGTTTCCAGGCGGATCCCTTCTATCGCGCGCGGCGGTCGGAGCTCCTGGTGGTGGCGGTCAACTGCACCCACCCCGCGGCGACGTGTTTCTGTGCCTCCACCGGTGACGGGCCTGGGGCCCGCTTCGGTTTCGACCTGGCCCTCACCGAGCTGGACGACGGCTTCCTGGTGCAGGCCCGCAGCGGGCGCGGGATTGAACTGGGCCGGGCCCTCGGGCTGGATCCGGCCGGGGCGGAGCAGGTCCGGGCCGATGAGGCGGCGCTGGCGCGGGCGGCCCGGCAGCAGCGGGCGCTGCCGGGCCGCGACCTGCGGGAGGCGCTGTACGCCCGGCTGGATGCGGCCCACTGGCGCGAGGTGGGCGAGCGCTGCCTGGCCTGCGGCAACTGCACCGCGGTCTGTCCCACCTGCTTCTGCCACCGGGAGTGGGACGAGGGCGGGCTGGACCTGGATCGGTCCGAGCACGTGCGCGGCTGGGACTCCTGCTTCACCTCCATGCATTCCTACATCCACGGCCTGACCCTGCGCCCGGATGCCGCCAGCCGCTACCGGCAATGGCTGGTGCACAAGCTGGGCACCTGGCACGAGCAGTACGGGCGCAGCGGCTGCACGGGCTGCGGGCGCTGTATCGCCTGGTGCCCGGTGGGCATCGACATCACCGAGGAGGCCTCGCGCCTGTGCCGGGAGCCGGTCCATGGCTGAGCCCTGCCTGCCGCAGCCGTGGCCCCGGGCGGCCGAGGTCATCGAGCGCATCGACGAGGCGCCCGGCCTGTTCACCCTGCGCCTGCGCCTGGCCGATCCGGCGGCGCAGGCCGCCTATGCCTTCGCCCCGGGGCAGTTCAACATGCTCTACCTGCCGGGGGGCGGCGAGGTGCCCATCTCCATCGTCTCCGATCCCCGCGACGAGCACGTCATCGATCACACCATCCGGGCCGTGGGCCGCATCACCCGGCCCCTGGCGCGGCTGGCCGCCGGCGACCGCCTGGGCCTGCGCGGGCCCTACGGCCGCGGCTGGCCGCTGCACGAGGCGGAGCAGAAGGACGTGGTCATCGTCACCGGCGGGCTGGGCTGCGCCCCGGTGGTGTCGGTGATCAACTACATCGTGCGCCGGCGCGAGCGCTTCGGCCGGCTCAACATCGTGCAGGGGGTGAAGCACTCCAGCGATCTCATCTGGCGCGAGCGCTACCAGGCCTGGGCCGCGCTGCCCGACACCCGCGTGCTCATCGCCGCCGACCGGGCCGACCCGCTGTGGCCCTGGCACCGCGGCCGGGTGACGGAGCTGTTCGACGAGCTGCGCTTCGACCCGCAGGCGGTGACGGTGATGATGTGCGGGCCCGAGGGCATGATGAAGGCGGTGGCGGCCATGATGCAGGCGCGCGGCGTGGCCGATGCAGACCTGTGGCTGTCCATGGAACGCAACATGCAGTGCGGGGTGGGCCTGTGCGGGCACTGCCAGCTCGGGCCCTGGTTCGTGTGCCGCGACGGTCCCGTGTTCCGCTGGGACCGGGTGGCGCCGTGGCTGGCGGTG
>JALSIK010000380.1 GCA_026990045.1 Chromatiales bacterium
CGGCTTTTTTACACCGTCCACCGCGACACGGGCTCGCCCGAGCGCTGGCGCTCCATGTAGGCGGCGGTGAGCGCGGCCATGTCGCGGCCGTGGCGGGCCACCCAGGCCCGCTGCCAGGCCGCGCCGTTGACGCCGGTCTCCAGCCGCTCGTGGATGATGTCCAGGTACTCGCGCGCGTCGCTGGGGCTCACGCCCAGCCGCGCCAGCCCGTCGCGTGCCGCCGGCAGCAGGACCTCGCGCAGCAGCTCCCGGGCGCTGGGCCGGCGGCGGCCGTCCCAGGTCAGCGGTGCGCGCAGGCCCAGGCGGGCCGCCTGGTAGAAGTTGTCGCGCGCCGTCCCGAAGGGGATGGCCCCGGTCAGCGGCGGGTCGGCGGCGGCCAGGCTGGCCAGGGCGCCGTAGAAGAACGCGGCGTTGGCGATGGTGTCCGGCAGCGAGGGGCCGGCCGGCACCACCCGGTGCTCCAGCCGCAGGTGCGGGGCGCCGTCGCCGTCGAAGCCGATGAGGGGCCGGTTCCAGCGCCAGATGGTGCCGTTGTGCAGGCGCAGGTGGCGCAGGGCCTCGGGCGGGTCGTCGAAACGCTCCGGCAGCATCACCGGGTAGTGCTCCAGGTTCTCGCGGAAACATTCCATGAGCGAGGCGCGCACGTAGCCCGAGCCGAAGGTCACGCGGCGGATGGGACCGAAGGCCGCGCCGCGGAAGCCGCCGGTGGCCACCGCCTGTTCGAACAGCGGGATGCGGGTCTCGTCCCACAGGTCGCGCCCGAACAGGAACGGGGAGTTGGCGGTGAGCGCCACCATGGGGCCCGACAGCACCATGGCGGTGTTGAAGGCCGCCACCGCCGCGTCCGGGGCGAGCTGCAGGTGGATCTGGAACGAGGTGGCGGCGGACTCCAGCATCACGTCGCGGTGCACCACCCGCAGGTGCTCCACCCCGGCGATGTCGAACACCAGCGGCCGGCCCCGGCGCAGGTGGCGCACCTGGCGGTTGAGCGCCCGGTAGCGCGCCCGGTCCGACATGTTGGCCAGGGTGAGATCGTCGTTGGTCACCGTGGGCAGGATGCCGATGGCGCACACGTCCGCCTCCAGCTCCGCCGCCGTGCGGCGGCAGTGCTCCCAGGTCTGTGCCAGCTCCTGGTGGAGGGCGGACAGGGCGTGGTCCCGCAACGGCCGCGGCGTGCCGTTGAGCTCGATGTTGAAACGCGCCAGCTCGGGGCTGGCCAGGGGGCTGTCGAGGCGGGCGAGAAAGTCCTCGTTGACCGGCGCCGGCCGGTGCTCGCGGTCCACCAGCCACGCCTCCAGCTCGAAGCCGGCCACCGGCGGCCCGTGGGCGAAGCGGCCCTCGCCGAACCAGCGCGCGAGCAGGGCCGTCTCCTCCCGCAGCCGCTCCCGGAAGCGGGCGAAGTCGGCCTCGGTGTACGCGCTGTGCTCGATGTCTTCGCCCATGGGTCAGACGGGTTCTGGGTGCTGGGTTCTGGGTGCTGGAGGCTGGGGGCCGTGGATTCGAAGTCACCGAACCCGTTATCGGCCTGTGGCAGCCGCGGGTGAAGCGATCCCGGCGGCACGCTTCAAACCCGGTCCCCGGCCCCCCCTTTCCAGCCATCGGTCACCGCAACCCCTCCGTTCATCCTGCCCCGTCGCGCAACCACCGGTCCAGCGCCGCCAGGCGCTCGGGCGTGCCCGCGTCCCACCAGTGGCCGTGGTGGTGCTCGCCGGCCACGGCACCGGCATCGGCCGCCCGGCGCAGCAGCGGTGCCAGGGGAAACGCGCCCGGCCTGCAACCGGCGAACAGCGCCGGGTCCAGCACCGCCAGCCCGCCGTAGGTGAGCCGCGGCCCGCCGGCGTTGTACACCCGCCCCCGCCGCAGCACGAAGTCGCCCCGCGGATGATGGGGCGGGTTGTCCACCAGCACCAGGTGGGCCAGCCCCAGCGGCGCCTCGGGCAGGCGGCCCAGGGGACAGTCGCACCACACGTCGCCGTTGACCACGAGAAACGGAGCATCGCCCAGGAGCGGCAGGGCGCGGAAAATGCCGCCGCCGGTCTCCAGCGCCCGCTCGCCCTCGTCGGAAAAGATCACCTCCACCCCCGGAGGCGTGCAGGCCGCCACCCCCTCGCGCAGCCTGTCTCCCAGCCAGGCGCAGTTGACCACCACCTGGGTGATGCCGGCCTCCGCCAGCGCCTGGAGCTGCCAGGCGATGAGGGGCCGCCCGCCCGCCTCCAGCAGCGGCTTGGGCGTGTGATCGGTGAGCGGGCGCATGCGCTCGCCGCGGCCGGCGGCCAGGATCATGGCCCTCACGCCGGCCGCTCCCGGGGAGCGGGCACCGTGTCCAGCGCCGGCAGCACGGCCGCCTCCACGAAGCGGCCGAAGTCACGCAACACGGGATGCTCCCGCGCCACCTCCACCACGTAGCCCAGGGTGCGCGGCACGTCGGCCAGGTAGCCCGGCTTGCCGTCGCGGTGCCACAGGCGGGCGAAGATGCCGGCGGCCTTGAGGTGGCGCTGCACGCCCATGAGATCGAACCAGCGGCGGAAGGTCTCCCGGTCCGCCGTGGTGAGGCCGGCCTCGCGCGCGCGGCGGTGGTAGTCGTCGCGCCAGGCCGCCACCCGCTCCGCCGGCCAGCGGATGTAGCAGTCGCGCAGCAGCGAGACCAGGTCGTAGGTCAGCGGCCCGCACACCGCGTCCTGGAAATCGAGAATGCCGGGGTTGGGCGCCGAGACCATGAGGTTGCGCGAGTGGTAGTCGCGGTGCACCGCCACCTGCGGCTGGTCCAGGGCGTTGGCCACCAGCGTGTCGAAGGCGGCCTCCATCATCCTGCGCACCGGCGCCGGCGGCTCCAGGCCCAGGTGGCGGGCCAGGAGCCAGTCGGTGAACAGGGCCAGCTCCCCGCGCAGCAGGTCTTCGTCGTAGGGCGGCAGCCGGCCGCCGGGGTCGGCGAAGTCGCGCTGCAGCACCAGCAGGGCGTCCAGGGCGTCGCCGTAGAGGGTCTCGGCGCTGTCCCCGTCCAGCGCCTCCAGGTAGGTGCGCGTGCCCAGGTCACTGAGCAGCACGAAGCCCCGCGCCTCGTCGGCGGCCAGCACCCGCGGCACGTGCAGGCCCAGCCCGCCCAGCCAGCCGGCGATGCGGATGAACGGCCGGCAGTCCTCCTGCGGCGGCGGCGCGTCCATGACGATGCGGCTGGTGCCGTCGGCCAGGCGCAGGCGGAAGTAGCGGCGGAAGCTGGCATCGGCCGAGGCGGGGGCGATGTCGGCCACCGGCAGGTCCAGGGTCCCGGCGACCCACTGGCGCAGCAGCGCGAGGCGTTGATCCAAGGCAGATTCCCCCTGACGCTGGTATTATACATGCCCGGCCCACCCGGGACGCCCGTTCCAGCACGCCATGACCACCCCCCAGCGCCTGCCCATCGTCGATCTCCTCCGCGGCAGCGCCATCGTCATGATGTTCGTCTACCACTTCTCGTTCGACCTCAACCATTACGGGCTGGCGCGTTTCGACTTCTACCACGACCCCTTCTGGCTCAACTTCCGCACCCTCATCGTGGGCCTGTTCCTGGGCCTGGTGGGCGTGAGCCTGCACCTGGCCACGCGCAACGGGATCCGGTGGCCGCGCTTCTTCCGCCGCCTCGGGCTCATCGCCGGTTACGCCGCGCTGGTCACCCTGGCCTCGTGGTGGATGTACCCGGAATCGTTCATCTTCTTCGGCATCCTGCACTTCATCGCCGTGGCCAGCGTGCTGGGACTGGCCTTCCTGCGTTTCCATCACCTCAACCTGGTGCTGGGCCTCGCGCTCATCGCCGCCGGCGCCACCGTGGGCCACCCGTTCTTCGATCAGCCGGCCCTGCAGTGGTTCGGGCTCATGACCCGCAAGCCGGTGACCCAGGACTACGTGCCCCTGGTGCCCTGGTTCGGCGTGGTGCTGGTGGGCCTGTGGCTGGGCCGGACCCTGCTGGGCGACCGCCCCTGGCCGCCGCTGCTGAAGGTGCGCGCCCGCGGCCCGGCGGCGCGCCTGCTGGCCTGGGGCGGGCGCCACAGCCTGCACATCTACATCCTCCACCAGCCGGTGTTCTTCGCCCTGCTGGGGGCCTGGGTGTGGCTGTTCCCCCCGGCACCATGAAGCCGGGGTTGCCGGTGATGCTGGCGATGCTGCTGGCGCCGGGGGCGGCACCGGCCGCACCCGGCGATTTCACACCGCCGTCCTGTGCCGGCGCGCCGCCGGCCCCGCCCCGGCTGCAACCGGCGCCCGCCACCAGTACCGGTCCCCGCGTCCTGGTGGAGGCCGACGAGGCCCGGGTGGAACAGGGCGGGCTCAGCATCTATCGCGGCGACGTGCGGCTGCAATACGACGGCCTGTGGCTGGGCGCCGACCTGCTGCGCTACGACGACGCCACGGGCCGGGTCGAGGCCGAGGGCGGCGTGCGCCTGGTGCGCGGCGGGCTCGACCTCCAGGGCCAGCGCCTGCACTGGCTGCTGCAGGCCGAGCGCGGCGCATTGGACGAGGCCCGGTATTTCGTCACCGACCGCGGCGGCCGCGGCAAGGCACGGCGCATCGCCGTGGAAGGCCGCCGCCTGCTGGAGCTGGAGTCCGCCAGCTACACCACCTGCGATCCGGCCGCCCCCGACTGGCTGCTGTCCGCCTCGCGCATCACCATCGACCGCGACACCCGGCAGGGCCACGCCCGCAACGTGGTGCTGAAGTTCAAGGGTCTGCCCCTGCTGTACCTGCCCTACCTGCGCTTTCCCGCCGGCGACGAGCGCCTGTCCGGTTTCCTGTTCCCGTCCGTGGGCGAGAGCGAGCGCCTGGGCACGGAGGTGCGAATCCCGTACTACTGGAACATCGCGCCCGACATGGACGCGACCCTGACCCCGCGCCACATGACCCGGCGCGGCACCATGCTCGAAGGGGAGTTCCGCTATCTCACCCCGCGCAGCAAGGGGGAGATCCGCGGCGCCTGGCTGCCCGACGACCGCCTCGATGAACGCAGCCGCGGCGAGCTGGGCTGGCGCCACCGCACCCGCTGGGACAACGGCTGGAGCGTGTCCCTCGACCTGGCCACGGTCACCGACCCCGGCTACCTCCAGGACTTCGGCAGCACCCTGGCCAGCACCAGCCTCACCCACCTGGCACAGGAGGCCGCGGTGGCCTGGTCCTCGCCGCAATGGCAGTTCACCGCCCGCGCCCAGGGCTACAAGACCCTCACCGGCACGCCGCCGTTCCAGCGCCTGCCCCAGCTCGTCCTGTCCCGCACCCGCGGTCCCGGCGACGGGTGGCACTGGCTGCTGGATGCCGAGCTGGTCAACTTCGATCACAGCAGCAAGACCCCGGTGGGCACGCGCCTGGACCTGCAGCCGGGCGTGGCCTGGCGCTGGAGCCGGAGCTGGGGCCACCTGGAGCCGCGCCTGGTGTGGCGCCAGACCGCCTGGAAGCTGCGCGGCACGGCCCCCGGCCAGGACCCCGAGCCCAGCCGCGGCCTGCCCGTGTTCAGCCTCGACGGCGGCCTGGTGTTCGAGCGGGGCACCACCGTGATCCAGACCCTGGAGCCGCGCCTCAAGTACATCTACGTCCCCGAGCGGGACCAGGACGGCCTGCCCAACTTCGACAGCGCCCCGCTCACCCCCACCCTGGACCTGCTGTTCCAGGAATACCAGTTCACCGGCGCCGACCGCGTGGCCGCCGCCAACCGGGTGGCGGCCTCGGTGTTCACCCGCTGGTTCGACCCCGCCGGCCGCGAGCTGGCCGCGGCCGGGATCGGCCAGTCCTTCGCCCTCGAGACCCGGCCCGGCGAACCGGCCACCAGCAACCTGTTCGGCGAGTTCAGCGCCCGCCCGGATCCCCGCTGGGACCTGTCCCTGCGCATGGAATGGGACCCGCGCCTGTCCACCGCCCGCCAGCACAACGCCCGCATCCGTTTCCAGTCCGGGCGCGGGGACGTGGTCAACCTGCGCTACCGGCGCGTGCGCGGGGGGCTGGAAAACTGGGACGCGGGCCTGTTGTGGAAGATCTCGCCCCGCTGGCAGCTCCTGGCCCTGCGCCAGCGCGACCTGCTGACCGGCCAGGACACCGACACCGCGGTGGGCTTGCAGTACGACAGCTGCTGCTGGGGCCTGCGGGTGGTGTGGCGCGAGTTCGTCACCAACATCGATGGCACCCGCGACCGCGGGGTGTACCTGGAGCTGGCCCTCAAGGGCCTGTCCAGCCTGGGCAGCCGGCGCCAGATCGGCGACCTGCTGGAACGGGGTATACTACGGTGATCGCACACCGGAACACGTGGCATCCATGAAGCATTTCCTCCTCCTGCTGGCGCTGCTGCCGGCCGCGGCCGGCGCGCGGGTGGTCCCGCTGGACCGCATCGTGGCGGTGGTCAACGACGACGTCATCACCGCCACCGAGCTCGACCACCGGCTGGCCGTCATCAAGCGCCAGCTCGCCCGGCGCAACACCCGCCTGCCGGCCGACGACGTCCTGCGCCGCCAGCTGCTGGAGCGCATGATCCAGGAGCGGCTCCAGCTCCAGCTCGCCCGCTCCATCGGCATCCGCGTGGACGACGAGACCCTCACCACGGTCCTGTCCCGCATCGCCCGCGACAGCGGGATGGACCTGCACCAGTTTCGCCGCGCCCTGGAGGCCGACGGCTTCGACTTCGCCGAGTTCCGCGAGAACGTGCGTAACGAGATCATCATCGACCGCCTGCGCCAGCAGCGCGTGGAACGCCGTATTTCGGTCACCGAGCAGGAAATCAAGAACCAGCTCGAGCGCCTTGAACGCGACCGTGCGAGCCGGCTCGAGTACCGCCTGGCCCACATCCTCATCAGCCTGCCCGAGGGTGCCGGGCCCGATGCCGTGGCCGAGACCCGGCGCCGGGCCGAGGCGGTGCTGGCCCGGCTGCGCGGCGGCGCCGACTTCGCCGCCGTCGCGGCGGAAGTCTCCGACGGCCAGAAGGCGCTGGAGGGCGGCGACCTGGGCTGGCGGCGCGCCGGCCAGCTCCCGCCGGCATTTGCAGCGGCGGTGGAAGGACTGGCCCCCGGCGAGGTGAGCGGCCTCATCCGCAGCGCCAGCGGCTTCCACATCCTCAAGCTGGTGGACAAGCGCCGGGGCGGCGGCCGCCACGTGGTGGAACAGACCCTGGCCCGCCACATCCTCATCCGCACCGACGCGGTGACCTCCGACGAACAGGCGCGCAACCGGCTGGCGGAGCTGCGCCGGCGCATCCTCGCGGGAGAAGACTTCGGCGAGCTGGCCCGCCGGTACTCCCAGGACAAGGCCTCGGCCGCCGAGGGCGGCAGCCTGGGCTGGACCGAGCCCGGCCGGCTGGTGCCGCGCTTTGAAAAGGCCATGCAGGCCCTGGCCCCGGGCCAGATCAGCGAACCCTTCCGCACCCGCTTCGGCTGGCACATCGTCCAGGTCATGGCCCGCCGCCAGCAGGACCTTACCGACGAGATGCGCCGGCGCGAGGCACGGCTGGTGGTCCGCAAGCGCAAGACCGAGGAGGCGGTGCGCGACTGGCTGCGCCGGCTGCGCGACGAGGCCTACGTGGAAGTGCGCCTGGACGAGTAGCGCCGCTTCCGTGGACACTCCCCTGCGCGTCGCATTCACCCCTGGCGAACCCGCCGGCATCGGCCCCGACCTGGCGGTGATGCTGGCCCAGCGTCCCCCGGCCGGCGTCGAGCTGGTGGCGGTGTGCCACCCGGACCTGCTGGCGGCGCGGGCCCGGGCCCTGGGCCTGCCGCTGGCTGTGCGCGAGGCCGACTTCGGCCGCCCGCCGCAACCGGCGCCGCCCGGCACCCTCGCCTGCCTGCCCGTGCCCCTGGCGGCCACGGTGGAACCGGGCCGGCCGGACCCGGCCAATGCCCGCTGCGTGCTCGACACCCTGGACGCCGCCGTGGCCGCCTGCCGCGACGGGCACTGTGCCGCGCTGGTCACCGGGCCCGTGCACAAGGCCGCGATCAACGACGCCGGCATCACCTTCACCGGCCACACCGAGTACCTGGCGGAGCTCACCGGCACGCCCCAGGTGGTGATGATGCTGGTGGCGGGCGACCTGCGCGTGGCCCTGGCCACCACCCACCTGCCCCTGGGCGAGGTCCCGGCCGCCATCACCCCGCGGCGGCTGGAGGCCGTGCTGAGGGTGCTGCACGCCGACCTGCAACGGCGTTTCGGCCTGCCCGCGCCGCGCATCGCCGTGCTGGGCCTCAACCCCCATGCCGGGGAGGAAGGCCACCTGGGCCGGGAGGAGCGCGAGGTGATGGAACCGGTGCTCCAGCGCCTGCGCGGCGAGGGCCTGGAGCTGGCCGGCCCCCTGCCCGCCGACACCGCCTTCACCCCGCCGGCCCTGGCCCGCTGCGACGTGGTGCTGGCCATGTACCACGACCAGGGCCTGCCGGTGCTCAAGCACGCCGGCTTCGGCCGCGCGGTCAACGTCACCCTGGGCCTGCCCATGGTGCGCACCTCGGTGGACCACGGCACCGCCCTGGAGCTGGCGGGCACCGGGCGCGCGGACACCGGCAGCCTGGCCGCCGCCCTGGCCCTGGCCCTGGCCCTGGCGCGCGGTGGGACGCCGTGAGCGGCCGCAGCGGCCCGCGGCCGCGCAAGCGCTTCGGCCAGCACTTCCTCACCGACCGCCATTACGTGGACCGCATCCTGGCCGCGGTGGACCCGCGCCCCGGACAGCACCTGGTGGAGATCGGTCCCGGCCGCGGCGCCCTCACCTGCGACCTGCTGCGCGCCGCCGGCCGGCTGGACGCGGTGGAGCTGGACCGGGACCTCGTGCCCCTGCTGGAACGGGCCTGCGCCGGGCTGGGCGAGCTGCACGTGTACCAGGCCGACGCCCTGCGGTTCGACTTCTGCGCCCTGGCCGGCGAGGGCGAACGCCTGCGCCTGGTGGGCAACCTGCCCTACAACATTTCCACCCCGCTGCTGTTCCATCTCACCGCCCGGCGGCACTGCATCGCAGACTGCCACTTCATGCTGCAAAAGGAAGTGGTGCAGCGCATCACCGCCCCGCCCGGCAGCCCTCACTACGGGCGCCTGGGCGTGATGCTGGCCTGGGCCTGGGAGTCGGCCCCGCTGTTCCAGGTCCCGCCCGGGGCCTTCACCCCGCCGCCGCGGGTGGACTCGGCCGTGGTGCGCCTGGTGCCCCGCGCGCGGCCGCCGGTGGCGGTGCGCGACGAGGGCGCCCTGGCCCGGGTGGTGGCCGCGGCCTTCGCCCAGCGGCGCAAGACCCTGCGCAACAGCCTCAAGGGACTGCTGGACGAGGCCGCCATCCGCGCCGCAGGCATCGACCCCGGCCAGCGCCCCGAGCGCCTGACCCTGGAAGAGTTCGCCCGCCTGGCCGACCAGGCCGCGGCCCGCGGCACGTAGGGTGCGTTCGCCTTGCGAACGCACCGGAAGGGAAGGTGCGACGGCTCTGCCGTCACACCCTGTGCAGCCCTGCCCGCCGTCTTCTGCATGCCCCGCCGTAGGGCGGCACCGCGCAGCGATGCCGCCGGAACCACGGCGCCGGCTTTCGCCGCGCTCAAGCCGGCCTACGCGCCTCCGTCTTCCGTCATCTGTCCCGCGGCAACTGCGCCCCCGGCGTCCAGTCCATCATGCGCCGGGCATGACCCTCCCCCACCACCTCCAGCGTCCGGCCCGACACGTTGTACTTGTACGGCGCGTTGCTCAGCCACACCACCACGCCGCCACCCTCCCTGAAACCGATGATGAGATACACCGCAGGATCACGCTGCCGGCCCGATGAGATCACCCGCACGCCCTTCAATCTTCCCGCCCGCTGCGCCAGGTCCGGCGCCAGCTCCACCCGCGCCTCGTAGATGCGCTTCTCGCTCTCGTCCAGCCATTCCACCTCCACCACCCGCGGCAGGGGATGATCAAACACACCAGCACCAGCATTCAGTTCTTCCCAGCAGCAGGACAATCCGCCACCGGGCAGAACCCACGAATCGTCGAACACCACCCGCCGGATCCAGATGTCATTTCCAGAGGGAGTCGAGTAGCCTATGTTGTACTCAGCCGTCCACTCCGCCCGGCACCCGGCCGCGGCCAGCACCAGCAGCAGGACGGTTATCGCGCGCATGCTCATGCCTCCCTGAACCCCC
>JALSIK010000381.1 GCA_026990045.1 Chromatiales bacterium
ATGCACCGGGCCATGGCCGGGGCCGGGTTCGACGCCGTGCATACCCTCCATTTCCCGCAGCCCGTCTATCCCAGCGGCTGGTGGAGCGCCACCCTGGCGGGCAAGGGCGTGGACCTGCGCGCCTTCCGCCGCGAGGACGCCGCCGCGCGTGCGTTCGACACGCTCTACTACAACGAGGACGTCCACGCCGGCGCCCTGGCCACGCCGCCGTTCATGGCCCGGCTGCTGCGCGGCGGTTGAACGCCGTCCGGCCCCGCTTCCTTCACGGCGGTGCGGCGGCTCCGCCGTCACACCCTGCGCGGTGCCGCCCTACGCTCAGGGAACAGACGACGGAGGACGGAAGACGTAGGTCGGCTTGAGCGGAGTGAAAGCCGACGGGAAAGCACGGCATCGCCCCACCGGGCGGCGGCATCGCTGCGCGGTGCCGCCCTACTGAATTTCAACGCCAAGGCGCCCAGGACGCAAAGAACGCGAAGGACCAATCGATTCCGGGTGAGGCGGTGCTCTCCCGCTACCGCCCGCACCAGCGCGCCACCTGCTCCTGCGCTTCCCGCTCGGCCGCGGCCCGTTCCTCGTGGGAGAAGATGCGCCGGCTGCCGTCGGGGTTCTCGTCGTAGAGATAGGCGGCCTCGCGGTATTCCTTGAGGATCTCCCGCGCCTTGTCGCAGTTGCGCCGGCGCCGTTCCGCCTCCCGGGCGGCCTCGCGCCGCTCCCGTTCCTGCGCCCGGCGTTCCTCGTCGAAGGCCCGCAGCAGGCGCCGCTCCTGTTCCAGCCGCCGGCGTGCCGCCGCGGGGTCGGCGGGCGGCGGGCGCACCTCGACCTTGTCCGCCCGGTCGGGGTCGGGCGGCCGGTCGCCGAAGTGCACGTTGCCGTCGGCATCGGTCCAGCGGTAGATCTCGCCCGCCCCCGCCGCGGTGCCCAGGCACAGGGCCAGGATGATCGCCGGCTCAAGCCGCATGGAGCCGCTCCAGGCGCAGGCGCTCGCGGGCGTCGAACAGGCGCCGGGCCCCCAGCGCCACCGCGGCCAGGGTCGCGAAGCCGGTGCCGCCGGCGATCATGAACATGATGAGCACCTGGTACTTCACCGCGGTCCAGGGCGGGGCGCCCGCCAGGATCTGGCCCGTCATCATGCCGGGCAGGCTGATGATGCCGGCCGCGGCCATGGCGTTGATGATGGGCGTGAGCCCCACGCGCACCGCGTCGCGGCGCATGCCGGCGGTGGCCCGGGCCGGTGTCTCGCCCAGGGCCAGGCGGGCCTCGATGACGTCGCGCCGCTCCCACGCCGCGGCGGTGAGCCGGTCCAGGGCCAGGGCCACGCCGTTCATGGTGTTGCCCAGCATCATGCCCAGCAGCGGGATGGCGTACTGCGGCTCCCACCAGGGACGGGTACCCACCACCGCCACCAGGGCCAGCACCGTGACCGAGAAGGCGGAGATGAACATGGACACGGTGCCCAGGGCATAGCCCCAGGGACCGGCGAAGCGCCGTTGCTGGCGCCGCATCACCTCGCGCCCGGCCACGGCCAGCATCACGCCGGCCATGAGCGCCACCCACAGCAGGCGGTCGGCATCGAACACCACCTTGAGCAGCAGGCCCACCAGCAAAAGCTGCACCGTGGTGCGTATGCCGGAGACGACGAGCTGACGCCCCAGGCCCAGCCGCAGCCAGGCGCTGGCGGCGGCCAGGGCCAGCACCAGCACCGCGGCCAGGGCCAGGTCCAGGGGGGTGAGATCGATGACGTTCACGGCCGGTTCGTGCCCTCCCGCGCGCTCCTGTGCCCGGGCCGGGACAGCGGCGCCAGCGTGCCACCTTCCAATATATAGATGGCATCCGCCACCCGGGCCAGCTGCGCCTGGTCGTGGGACACCCAGATCACCGGCGCCCGGCGGGCGGTGAGATACCCGCGCACGTGGTGCTCCACCCGCCGGGTGGCGGCGGCGTCCAGCCCGGAGGTGGGCTCGTCCAGCAGCAGCGCGACCGGGCCACGGCACAGCAGGCGCAGCAGGGCCAGGCGCTGTTTCTCCCCCGTGGACAGGCGCGACACCTGCCAGTCCCCCGCCGCCGCCGGCAGGCCCAGCACGGTGAAGTCCACGCCGGGACAGGGCGCGAAGTGCGCGCCCACGGTGTCGTGCCACCAGGGGCTCTCCGCCGGCAACCAGCCCACCTGCGCGCGCCAGCGGTGGGCCGGCATGGCCGAGGCCGGCACCCCGTCCAGCAGGGCCTCGCCCCCGTGGGGCACCAGGTCGGCCACCGCGCGCAGCAGCAGGCTCTTGCCGGCCCCGGACGGCCCGGTGAGCCCGGCCACCTCGCCCGCCGCCACGGTGAGGTCCACCGGTCCCACGCCGTGCACGGTGAGGGCCTGCAAGGTCAGGACGGGCATCGATGACTCCGGTTTTCCACCATCCATTGTCCGCAAGCGGGGGGCCGGTGACAAATGGTTCCGCCCATCCCAAAAAAAGAGGGCGCCCGCGGGCGCCCCCCAAAGGCCGGAGCAAACGGCGTTACAGGATGTAGCCGCGCTCGTCGTGCATGGCCAGGTCGAGGCCTTCCTCTTCCTGCTCCTCGGTGACCCGCAGGCCGATGAGTGCCTTGAGCACGCCGAGAATGACGAAGGTGACCACGGCGGTGTAGATGATGGTGGCCCCCACGCCCAGGAGCTGCACGGCCACCTGCTGGCCGATGCTCTCGATGCCGTCGCCGAAGCCGGCACCGCCCAGGTTGGGGGCACAGAACACGCCGGTGAGGATGGCACCGATGATGCCGCCCACGGCGTGCACGCCGAACACGTCCAGCGAGTCGTCGTAGCCCAGGGCGCGCTTGAGCTTGGTGGCGGCGAAGAAGCAACCCACGCCGGAGATGGCACCGATGGCCAGCGCGCCCATGGGGCCGGCGGTGCCGGAGGCGGGCGTGATGGCCACCAGGCCGGCCACGGCGCCGGAGGCGATGCCCAGGACGCTGGGCTTGCCGTGGGAGATCCACTCCGAGAACATCCAGGCCAGGGCCGCGGCCGCGGTGGCGATCTGGGTCACCGCCATGGCCATGCCCGCGGTACCGTCGGCCGCCAGCTCGGAGCCGGCGTTGAAGCCGAACCAGCCCACCCACAGCATGGCGGCGCCGACGATGGTGTAGCCCAGGTTGTGGGGCGGCATGGGCGTCTGCGGGTAGCCCTTGCGCCGGCCCAGCATGATGGCCGCCACCAGGCCGGCGATGCCGGCGTTGATGTGCACCACGGTGCCGCCGGCGAAGTCCAGGATGCTCTTGTCGGCCAGCCAGCCGCCGTCACCCCAGACCCAGTGGGCGATGGGAGCATAGACCACGGTCAGCCAGATGGCCATGAACCACAGCATGGACGAGAACTTCATGCGCTCGGCGAAGGCGCCCACGATGAGCGCCGGGGTGATGATGGCGAACGTCATCTGGAAGGTCATGAAGACCGTCTCCGGGATGGTGCCGTTGAGGCTGTCCACGGTGACGCCGGACAGGAAGGCCTTTTCCAGGCCGCCCCAGAACGCCCCCTTGCCGCCGAAGGCGATGCTGTAGCCGTACAGTGCCCACAGCACCGTCATCAGGGCGGTGATGGCGAAGCACTGCATGAGCACCGAGAGCACGTTCTTGGACCGCACCATGCCGGCATAGAACAGCGACAGGCCGGGGATGGTCATGAACAGCACCAGCGCCGTCGCGGTGAGCATCCAGGCCGTGTCGCCCGCGCTCAGCTTGTCCTCGGCGAAGGCCGCCGCGGGCAGCAGCAGCGCGGCCGCGGCCGAGACGTGAAAGATTTTCTTCAAACTCATGGGTCTTTCTCCTCCAGTTGGCCGTTACAGCGCATCGGCGCCGGACTCGCCGGTGCGGATGCGGACCGCCTGCTCGACGTTGAGCACGAAGATCTTGCCGTCGCCGATCTTGCCGGTGTTGGCGGCCTTGGAAATGGCCTCGATGGCCTGGTCCGCCATCTCGTCGGTGACGACGGCCTCGATCTTCACCTTGGGCAGGAAGTCCACCACGTACTCCGCGCCGCGGTACAGCTCGGTGTGGCCCTTCTGCCGGCCGAAGCCCTTGACCTCGGTGACGGTGATGCCCTGGACGCCGATGTCCGACAGGGCCTCGCGCACGTCATCGAGCTTGAAGGGCTTGATGATTGCCATAACCATTTTCATGGTCTTGCCTCCTAGATGGTTGTCACGCGACCCGCCGCAGGAAGCGGCGGGCCATGGCTCGCTCCGCCGGCCTCGTCACAGGTCGAACGACTTGCTCCAGGACACGGTGAACCGGTAATCGTCGCTGCCGGTGAACCAGACAGTGTCATCCGTCGTGTTCTTCTCGAACGCGAAGGTGAAATCGGACTTGCTCAGGTACAGCCGCACGTGGCTGTAGTCGGCCGCGCTGCCGCCCTTGAAGTCGTAGCGCCCCACGGTGAAACCGTATCCCAGGCCGTTGGGGGCCTCGAAGTCACCGCTGACGTACAGGTACAGGTCGCCGGTGTCGGCCGCACTGTCTTCCTTGTTGATGTTGAGATACAGGCCGCCGGTCAGCCACTGCCAGTTCGCGTTGACGTAGATCTCGCCGTAGTCGTACTGGCCCGGCCCGGAGGGATAGGTATAAAGGATGTAGCCCACGTCGAGGCCGACCCCGCCCGCCTCGAATTCATAACCCGCATACCAGTCCTGCTCGTAGTTGCCCTGGCTGCCATAGAGGGCCGAACCGCCCGAGCCCACGTTGGAAATCCAGGTGCCGGCGTAGAACCCGGAATCGTGGTTGTAGTCCACGCCCCCGGACACGGCGGCCTGGTCCAGGGTCTGGGTCACGCCGCGGAAGATGTAGTTGCTGGTGACCCCGATGTTGGCGCTCAACCCCCCGGCCTGCACCGCCGTGGTCATGGTGGCCAGCGCGGTGGCGGCCAGAACAGATGAAACACGCTTGCTCATTGGCTCGTTCTCCCAAGTTGCGCACACGAATTGGTGGTTTTGTCCCCCCGGACTTTGCATGGCCCGTGCCACCACCAAACTATTTTTGTTTACAAACAGTTACATGCCGTACCGTTCCGTGGCGCACCGCCATGGTGCAGATGCAGGGAACGTGCACCATGCCGTGAACCAGGTTGGTGCAATCTGGGCGCGCGTCACACGAGGTGGTAGGCTTAGGGACATGGACCAGAACCGCCTCATCGACGACATCCTCGCCGGCCTGCGCGAGACCCTGCCCCTGGATCCCGGGGTCCTGCGCGAGGACTTGGAGCGCCACCTGCGCACCGCCCTGGAGCGGGTGCTGGCCCGCATGAACCTGGTCACGCGCGAGGAGCTGGAGGTCCAGGAGGCGGTGCTGGCCCGCACCCGTGAAAAACTGGAGGCGCTGGCGCGCAAGGTGGCCGAGCTGGAGGCCCGGCTCGGGGATTGACGCCCGCCGCAACCGTTCCAGGGAGGGGAACCGTGTCACTGGCCATCGTCCACAGCCGGGCCCTCACCGGCATCGACGCCCCGCCGGTCACGGTGGAGGCCCACCTGGGCAACGGCCTGCCGTCGTTTTCCATCGTCGGCCTGCCCGAGGCGGCGGTGCGCGAGAGCCGCGACCGGGTGCGCGGCGCCATCGTCAACAGCGGCTTCGAGTTCCCGGCCCGCCGCATCACCGTCAACCTGGCCCCGGCCGACCTGCCCAAGGAGGGCGCCCGCTTCGACCTGGCCATCGCCCTGGGCATCCTCGCCGCCTCGGGCCAGGTCCCGCCGCCGGTCCCCGAGCGGCACGTGTTCCTGGGCGAGCTGGCCCTGGGCGGCGGCCTGCGGCCCGTGCACGGCGTGCTGCCGGCGGCCGCCGCCCTCCACGGCAGCGGTGCCGAGCTGGTGCTGCCGGCGGACAACGCCGCCGAGGCCGCGCTGGTGGAGGGGCTGGCGGTGCGCCCGGCGACCCACCTGCTGGCGGTGTGCGCCCATCTCACCGGGGCCGAGACCCTGCCCCTGCAGCCGGCCACCGTTGCCGCCGGCGAGGCCCCGGACGCGCCCGACCTGGCCGACGTGCGCGGCCAGCGCCATGCCAAGCGGGCGCTGGAGATCGCCGCCGCCGGCGGCCACAGCCTGCTCCTGTTCGGCCCCCCGGGCACCGGCAAGTCCATGCTGGCCCGGCGCCTGCCCGGCCTGCTGCCGCCCATGAGCCATGCCGAGGCCCTGGAGACCGCCGCCGTGCACTCGGTGGCGGGACGGGCCTTCGATCCCGCGCACTGGGGCCGGCGGCCCTTCCGCGCTCCCCACCACACCGCCTCCGGCGTGGCCCTGGTGGGCGGCGGCGGCCACCCGCGGCCGGGGGAGATCTCCCTGGCCCACAACGGGGTGCTGTTCCTGGACGAGCTGCCGGAATTCGACCGGCGGGTGCTGGAGGTGCTGCGCGAGCCCCTGGAGACCGGCACCATCACCATTTCCCGCGCCGCGCGCCAGGCCGAGTTCCCGGCCCGCTTCCAGCTGGTGGCGGCCATGAACCCCTGCCCCTGCGGCCACCTGGGCGACCCCGCCGGGCGCTGCCGCTGCACGCCCGAGCAGATCCAGCGCTACCGCGCCCGCCTCTCGGGGCCCCTGCTGGACCGCCTGGATCTCCACGTGGAGGTCCCCGCCCTGCCGCCGGAGACCCTGGCGGGCGCGCCCGAGGGCCCCGCCACCGGCGAGGTGCGCGAGCGCGTGGCGGCGGCCGCCGCGCGCCAGCGAAAACGGGGCGCGCCCAACGCCCGCCTCGCCGGGCCGGCCCTGGAGGCCGCCTGCGCCCTCGACGACGACGGCCGGGCCCTGCTGGCCGCGGCCAGCCGCCGCCTGGGCCTGTCGGCCCGGGCCCACCACCGCGTCCTGCGCGTGGCCCGCACCATCGCCGACCTCGCGGGGGAAGAGACCATCGCCACCGCCCACCTGGCCGAGGCCCTGGGCTACCGCCAGCTCGACCGCGCGGTGGCGCCGGACCATCGGGCCGTGCCGGCCCCCGGTCATGCCTTCTGATAGAATGCGCCCCGTGCCGTACCCCGCCTCACCAAGCCTTTCATGACGGACAGCCTCAACCCCGCGCAGCGGGCCGCGGTGCGGCACGTGGACGGCCCCTTGCTGGTGCTGGCCGGGGCCGGCAGCGGCAAGACCCGGGTCATCACCCGCAAGATCGCCCACCTGGTGCGCCACTGCGGGATGGACCCGCGCCACATCGCGGCGGTGACCTTCACCAACAAGGCCGCCCGCGAGATGAAGGAACGGGTGGCGAAGCTGGTGGACGGCGGCACCGCCGCCGGCCTGCGCGTCTCCACCTTCCACACCCTGGGCCTGAACATCCTGCGCCGGGAGCTGGAGGCCGCCGGGCTGCGCCGGGGCTTTTCCATCTACGACGGCCGCGACAGCCTGGACCTGGTCCGCGATCTCATGCGCCGCACCTTCGGCGATCCCGGCAACCAGGCCGAGCAGGTGCAGTGGCGCATCTCGGCGTGGAAGAACGCGCTGGTCACGCCCGAGGAGGCCGCGGCCCTGGAGCATGCCGACCCGGCCGCGGCGGCGGCCGCCGCGGTGTATGCCGACTACGAGCGCGCCCTGCGCGCCTTCAACGCGGTGGACTTCGACGATCTCATCGTCCTGCCCGTGCGCCTGCTGCGCGCGCACACGGAGATCCTCGGCGCCTGGCGCGAGCGCATCCGCTACCTGCTGGTGGACGAGTACCAGGACACCAACACCGGCCAGTACGAGCTGGTGAAACTGCTGGCGGGCGGCCGCGGCGCGCTCACCGTGGTGGGCGACGACGATCAGTCCATCTACGCCTGGCGCGGCGCGCGGCCGGAGAACCTGGTCCGGCTCAAGGAGGATTTCCCGGATCTGAAGGTGATCAAGCTGGAGCAGAACTATCGCTCCACCGGCCGCATCCTCAAGGCCGCCAACGCCCTCATCCGCCACAACCCGCACCTGTTCGAGAAACGGCTGTGGAGCGAGCTGGGCTACGGCGATCCCATCCGCGTCATCCGCTGCGCCGACGAGGAGGCCGAGGCCGAGCGGGTGGTGGCCGAGATCCTCCATCACCGCTTCGCCCGCCGCACGCGCTGGGGCGACTACGCCATTCTCTACCGCGGCAACCACCAGTCACGGCTGTTCGAGCGCCAGCTGCGCCAGCACGACATTCCCTACCGTCTCTCCGGGGGCATGTCGTTCTTCGACTACACCGAGATCAAGGATCTCATGGCCTACCTGCGCCTGCTCGCCAATCCGGCCGACGACAATGCCTTCCTGCGCGTGGTCAACACGCCGCGCCGCGGCATCGGCACCGGCACCCTGGAGCGCCTGGCGGCCTACGCCGCGCGGCGCGGCGTGAGCCTGCTGTCGGCCTGCTTCGAGGCCGGGCTGGAGACGGCGCTCGCCGCCCGCCCCCTGGGGGCGGTGCGCGAGTTCGCCCGCTGGATGGCGGACCTCGGCGAGGCGGCCCAGGCCGACCCGCCCGGGACGGTGCTGCGCCGGCTGCTGGACGAAACCGGCTACGAACAATGGCTGCGGGACACGGCCCCCGAGCCGGCCGCCGCCGAGCGGCGCCTGGCCAACGTGGCCGAGCTGGCCGACTGGATCGGCCGCCTGGGGCGCGAGACGGGCGACGGCGGCCTGGCCGAGGTGGTGCGCCGCCTCACCCTGCTGGACATGCTGGACGGCGGGGACGACGAGCCCGACGCCCACCGGGTCCAGCTCCTCACCCTGCACGCGGCCAAGGGACTGGAGTTTCCCCACGTGTTCCTGGTGGGCATGGAGGAGGGCCTGCTGCCGCACCGCAACAGCATGGAGCAGGAGGCCGTGGAGGAGGAACGGCGCCTGGCCTACGTGGGCCTCACCCGGGCCCGCCGCACCCTCACCCTCACCTTCGCCGCCCGGCGCAAGGTGCAGGGCGCCCGCGTGGACTGCGAACCCAGCCGCTTCCTGGGCGAGCTGCCGGCCGACGACCTGGAGTGGCAGGGCACGGGCGTGGAGACCTCGAAGGAGGCGCGCATGGAAGCGGGCCGCCGCCACCTGGCGGGACTGCGCAGCCTGCTGGAAGAATCCGGATAGCAGGCGGTCTGCGAACGGCCCGCCCGCGAACCGGGCGTGCAGGTGCCCGATTCATAGCGGCCGGACCCGGACCTGCGCCGGGCCGGGTGCGTTGAAAAAGGTCAGAATGTCAGGGGACGGCCGGGGGCGGTAGCCCCCGGCCGGCGCGGGCGCCTACCGGCTCTTGGACACCATGAAGTCCACCACCGCCTTGACCGTGTCGTCGGACAGGCTGGCGTTGCCGCCCTTGGGCGGCATGGCGCCCTTGCCGTTGATGGCGTGCTGGTAGAGCACGTCCTTGCCCTGCGCGATGCGATCGGCCCAGGCGGCCTTGTCACCCACCTTGGGCGCACCCGCGGCGCCGGTGCCGTGGCAGGCGAAACAGCTCTGCTGGTACACCTGCTCCGGGTCCGCGGCGGCCTGCGCCGCGGCCGGGGCGGCGGCCGGCACGCTGCCCACGTGCACCTCGCCCACCGGCTTGATCTGCTCGGCGATGGCGGCCCGCCGGGCCTCGGTCAGCTCGCCCTCGCCGTCGCCCGCCACCATGCGGGCGATGACGACGATGACCACGAACAGCGCCACCAGCAGCGCCATCACCAGCATGAAGGTCCTCATGAAACTGGAATCTTCCTGGCTCACCTTGGGTCCCCCCGTGATTGTCCGGTTGCCTCCGCCCGCCGGGCCGGGGCCGGGGGCGCGAAAAAACGGGGCCCAAGTATACCGGCAAACCCTGTGCGGGGAAACGCGCCGGGGCCCGGTGGACGCCGCTCCCGGCGGCGGGTATCCTTATGCCCCCTTCCCGCGCCCGTAGCTCAGCTGGATAGAGCGTTGGCCTCCGGAGCCAAAGGTCAGAGGTTCGAATCCTCTCGGGCGCGCCACACCACGACAGAGC
>JALSIK010000382.1 GCA_026990045.1 Chromatiales bacterium
GCGGTCATCCACCGCATCCAGGAGCACGACGACCCGGAACGCTTCCGCGGCTACGGCTGCGAGGTGCTGCTGGGCGAGCCGGCGCGGTTCGTCTCGCCCCGGGAGGTGGAGGTGGGCGGGCGGCGCCTGCACGGGCGGCGCTTCGTCATCGCCACCGGCTCGCGTCCCGTGGTGCCCCCCATCCCGGGACTGGAGGCGGCGGCACCGCTCACCAGCGAGAACGTGTTCGCCCTGCGCGAGCTGCCCCGGCGGCTGGTGGTGCTGGGTGCGGGCCCGGTGGGCCTGGAGCTGGGACAGGCGTTCGCGCGCCTGGGCAGCCGCGTGACCGTCATCGAGCGCCTGCCGGGCCTGCTGCCGCAGGGCGAGCCGGCCCTGGCCGTGGCCCTGCGGCGGCGGCTGGAGGCCGAGGGCATGGTGTTTCACACCGGGACCACCGTGGAGTCGGTGACGCCCGGTGCCGACGGCCACGTCGTGCTCTGCAGCAGCGGGCTCGCCGTCGAGGCCGACCGCATCCTGGTGGCGGCGGGGCGGCGGCCCGACGTCGCCGGGCTGGGGCTCGATGCGGCCGGCGTGGCCACGGGCCCGCACGGCATCCGGGTGGACCGGTGCCTGCGCACCACGCAGCGGCACATCCATGCCTGCGGTGACGTGTGCGGGCCGTATCCCTTCACCCACATGGCCGAGTACCAGGCCGGCATCGTCATCAGCAACGCGGTGTTCCGGCTGCCCAGGCGCGCCGACTACCGCGTGGTGCCCCAGGTGATCTACACCGATCCGGAGTATGCCCAGGTGGGGCTGACCGAGGGCCAGGCCCGGGCGCGGGGCCTCCATCCGGTGGTGCTGGAGTTTCCCTTCAGCGGCATCGACCGGGCGCTCACCGACGACGCCCCCTGGGGCGGGATGCGGCTGGTCACCCGCCGCGGGCGCATCCTGGGGGCAAGCCTCCTGGGGCCCCATGCCGGCGAGCTGATCCACGAGGTGGCGCTGGCCATGAAGGCCGGGGCCACCGTGGGGGATCTCTCCGCCACCATCCACGCCTATCCCACCCTGGCCCAGATCCACCGCCGCGCCGCCAACACCTTTTATGCCGGCAAGCTGTTCAGCCCGGCCGCCCGGCGCCTGGTCAAATGGCTCAACCGGCTGCCATGAATGATCGCGTGATGGAACCGGCGGCCTACGAGGCGTGGTATCACACCCCGCGCGGGGAGTGGATCGCGGACCGCGAGCTGCGCCTCATGCTGCGCCTGCTGCGGCCGGCGCCGGGCGCGAGCCTGCTGGAGGTGGGGGCGGGCACCGGCCATTTCAGCCGCCGCTTCGCCGCCGCCGGCCTGGTGGTGACCGGAGTGGAGCCCGACGCCGCCATGCTGGCGCGGGCCCGGGCGCTGGACGGCGGGGTGCGCTACCTCGAGGGGCGCGCCGAGGCCCTGCCGTTCCCCCGCCGCAGCTTCGACCACGTGGCCGCGGTCACCAGCCTGTGCTTCGTGCCCGACCCGGCACGGGCGCTGGCGGAGATGTGGCGCGTGGCGCGCAAGGGCGTGCTGCTGGGCCTGCTCAACCGGCACAGCCTGTTATACCTTTACAAGAAGGGACGCGGCGGTTATGCCGGCGCGCGCTGGGACACCACCGCCGACGTGTGCCGCTGGATCGCGGACCTCGACCCGGCCCCGGCCACGAGCCGCCACGGCACCGCGGTGTACCTGCCCGGGGGCGGGCCGCTGGCCCGGCGCCTGGAGCGCGTGCTCTCCCCGCGGCTGGGCGTCGGCGCCTTTCTCGCCGTGGTGCTGGAGAAACCGCGCGAATCCTGAACCACCGACAAGGAGCATACATGCACGCCACCCTGCCCCTGCTTCGGCCCACCGACTTCCCGTCCCTGCGCCGCGCGCGGCTGGAGACGGTGCAGGTCAACCTGGGCTACCGCTGCAACCAGTCCTGCCTCCACTGCCATGTCAACGCGGGGCCCAAGCGCCGGGAGGAGATGGACGCCGGGACCGCCGCGGAGGTGCTGCGGTTCCTCGCCCGCAGCGGCGCGGCAACGCTGGACATCACCGGCGGTGCCCCGGAGCTCAACCCCGGCTTCCGTCGCCTGGTGCGCGAAGCGCGGGCCCTGGGCCGCCGCGTCATCGACCGCTGCAACCTCACCATCCTCGCCGAGCCGGGGCAGGAGGACCTGGCGGATTTTCTCGCGGCGCACCAGGTGGAGGTGGTCGCATCGCTGCCCTGCTACCTGCAGGAGAACGTGGACGGGCAGCGCGGGCCCGGGGTCTACGCCCGTTCCATCGAGGGGCTGCGCCGGCTCAACGCCGCCGGCTACGGCGACCCTGGCAGCGGGCTGGTGCTCAACCTCATGTACAACCCCACCGGGCCGTTCCTGCCGCCGCCGCAGGCGGCCCTGGAGGCCGACTACCGGCGCGAGCTGGGCCGGCTGGGGATCCAGTTCAACCGGCTCTACACCCTCACCAACATGCCCATCCAGCGCTTCGGCAGCACCCTGATCTCGCGCGGGGAGTTCGACGAGTACATGAACCTGCTGCGCAGCGCCCACCGCGACGCCAACCTGGAGGCGGTCATGTGCCGCACCCTGGTGAGCATCGACTGGCGCGGCCGGGTCTACGACTGCGACTTCAACCAGATGCTGGACCTGCCGCTGGCCCTGCCCGGGCGCGGGCCGGTGCACGTGCGCGACCTGGACCCGGCCGAGCTGAGCGGCAATCCCATCGTGGTGGCGGATCACTGTTACGGCTGCACCGCCGGCTGCGGCAGCAGTTGCGGCGGCGCGCTGGCACCGGGGGAGGAGGCGACATGAAGGACGAAGTACTGGACCGTTATTCAGCGGGGGCGCGGGCGCGCCAGGCCGACCTGTGCTGCCCGGTGGACTACGATCGCGATCTGCTGGCCCTGCTGCCGCCGGAGATCGTCGAGCGCGACTACGGCTGCGGCGACCCCTCGCGCTACGTGCGCGAGGGCGACGTGGTGCTGGACCTGGGCAGCGGCGGGGGCAAGATCTGCTACTTGGCCGCGCAGGTCGTGGGGCCGGAGGGCCGGGTCATCGGCGTGGACATGAACGACGACATGCTGGCCCTGGCGCGCAAGTACCAGGACGAGATGGCGCGCCGCCTGGGCGGCGACCGCGTGCGCTTCGTCAAGGGCTACATCGAGGACCTGGCCCTGGACCTGGAGGCCATGGAGGCGTGGCTGCGGGAGCACCCGGTGACCACCGCCGCCGGCTACGCCCGCCTGCAGGCGTGGCAGGCGCGCCAGCGCCGGGAACGGCCGCTCATCCCGGACGCCAGCGTGGACCTGGTGATCTCCAACTGCGTGCTCAACCTGGTGGAGGACGAGCGCAAGCCCCGGCTCATCCGCGAGATCTTCCGCGTGCTGCGGCCCGGCGGGCGCGTGGCCATCGCCGACATCGTGAGCGACGAGCCGGTGCCCGAGGCGCTCAAGGCCGACCCGGAGCTGTGGACCGGGTGCATCAGCGGCGCCTTCCAGGAGGAGGCCTTCCTGCAGGCCTTCGCCGACGCCGGTTTCGTGGCCGTGGCCTGTGACAAGTGGGATGCCGCGCCGTGGAAGGTGATCGAGGGCATCGAGTTCCGCTCCGTGACCGTCACCGCGGTCAAGCCTGAGGACTCGCCCTGCCTCGACTACGGCCACGCCGTCATCTACCGCGGACCCTTCGCCGAGGTGCGCGACGACGAAGGCCACGTGTTTCCCCGCGGGGCGCGCATGGCGGTGTGCGGCCGCAGCTACGAGCTCCTCACCGGGCCGGCCTACGGGGGCGCCTTCATCGGCCTGGCCCCGGCCGAACCCGGCGAGCCGCGGACCTTCTGCGCCCCGCCCGGCACGCGCCGGCCGGCGGCCGAGACCAAGGGTGGCGTCACCAGCGGCGGTGACGGCGGCGGTTGCTGCTGAGCGGCCCCGGCGGGTTGCACCATGCCTTGAAACATCGGTTCCCTTTCCCTCCAGGCGAGGGACAGGGTGAGGGTCCCGCGGCCCGTGGCCCTGGCGGGACTGGCGAGAGGACCGGCAAGGTGCAAGGTGACATGCGGGTTGCGCCATACCTTGAAACATCGGTTCCCTCTCCCTCCGGGAGAGGAACGGGGTGAGGAGACCCGCAGCCCGTGGCCCCGGCGGGACTGCCGAGAGGACCGGAAAGATGCAAGGTGATCTGCGGGTTGTACCATGCCTTGAAACATCGGTTCCCTCTCCCTCTGGGAGAGGGACAGGGTGAGGGGATCAACAAACCACCGCCATGACCGTCGTGTCCGTCGTCATTCCCGCCCTCGACGAGGCGCAACACATCGTCTCCACGTTGCAGGCGCTGCAGCCCCTGCGCGGGGCGGGCGGCGAGATCATCGTGGTGGACGGCGGCAGCACCGATGCCACGGTGGACCTGGCCCGGCCGCTGGCCGATGCGGTGCTGTCCTCCGCCCCCGGGCGCGCCCGGCAGATGAACGCCGGCGCCGCGGCCGCGCGCGGCCGCTGGCTGTGGTTCCTGCATGCCGACACCGTGGCCGATGCCGCGTGCCTGGCCGCGCTGCGCTCGGCGCTGGACGCGGGGGCCCACTGGGGCCGGTTCGACGTGCGCCTCTCCGGCCGCCATCCCCTCCTGCGCGTGGTGGAGCGCGCCATGAACCTGCGCTCGCGCCTCACCGGGATCTGCACCGGCGACCAGGGGATCTTCGTGCGCCGCGACCTGTTCCGGGCCCTGGGGGGCTATGCCGACATCCCCCTCATGGAAGACATCGAGCTCACGCGGCGCCTGTGCCGCCGCGCCCGCCCCCGGTGCCTCGCCACGCCGCTGGTGACCTCCAGCCGCCGCTGGGAACGCCACGGCGTGGCCCGCACCATCGTGCTCATGTGGCGCCTGCGCCTGGCCTACGCGCTGGGGGCCTCCCCGCACCGCCTCGCCCGCCTGTGGCGGGCCTCCGGCTGATGCGCGCCGGCCTGCTGCTCATCTTCGCCCGCGCCCCGGTGCCCGGGCGGGTCAAGACCCGGCTCATCCCCGCCCTGGGCCCGGCGGGCGCCGCGCGCCTGCACCGGGCCCTCCTCGAGCGCACCCTGCGCGCGGCGGGCGCGCAGCGGCTCATGAAGGTGGAACTGTGGACCACGCCCGACGCCCCGCCGGAGTTCCTGCGCGACTGCCGGCGGCGCGGCCTGACGGTGCGCGTGCAGCAGGGGCGCGACCTGGGCGCCCGCATGCACCGTGCCCTGGTCCACGCCCTGCGGCGGGCGCCGTGGGCGGTGCTGGCCGGCACCGACTGCATGGACGCGGATGCCGCCCACCTGGCGCGCGCCGCGCGCCTGCTGCGCGGGGGCCTTGATGCCGTACTGGGACCGGTGCGCGACGGCGGCTACTGGCTCGTCGGCCTGCGCCGGCCGTGCCCGGCGCTGTTCCGCGACATGCCCTGGGGCACCGGGCGGGTGGCGCGGCTCACCCGGCGTCGCCTGGCCCGCGCCGGCCGCCGCCGCGCCGAGCTGCCCGTCCGCCACGACCTCGACCGGCCGCGGGATCTCGGGCGCCTGGTCTCCCGGAAACAGGATCGTCCCGCCGTGGCCTCGCCGGGGACCGGATCGCACGCGGGAGCAGCGCCCTCGCGGTGAACAGCGATCCTTTCACGGCCGGGGGTTCGCGGCCAGGGGCCGCTCCTACACCGGGGACCATCATCGCAGGAGCACCCCCCGGCGCGAGGAAGCATTTTCTCTCTGCGATCTCTGCGTCTTTGCGTCCCTGCGTTGAAGGGGACCTGGCTGTGAGGACGCGCTGGGTGTGACGGCGAGGCCACTGCCTCGCTACAATACATCCAAGTTTTAACATGTTGAAATGATTTCAGGTGTAAAGTTAGTTATGCGGTTATACGACTCTTGAATTCATCATTAGTTTATTCGCCGGGGGATATGAAATTGGAACCTGTCTTTATCAGGCACAAACTGTCTCAAGACGAAGGGATCATTAAAAAACTTTGGGATCAACGTCTCATCGCCATTGGTTTCAAAAATATTCCAAGCGTCGATCCAAAGGATTACGAAGGAAGCGGCGACAAGTCGGGTGCAAATGCACTCAGGCGCTTGTTACATTTTTGTAAGCATGGTGCGCTAGTAGGCGCGGTTTATCGCCGAATCAAGCCAGGACACATTCTTATTGGTAAGATCGAGCCCGGCAGTAAGGTCCGTGCGAAAGATTTTTCTCAAACAAATGGAGATGAGTGCTGGCTCAAGACAGTTCAGCTGAGCGACTGCAAGGAGGTGTCACTCTTGGATTATCCAGTTTTGATGGGATTGCAGCCCCGCAATGCTACCGTCTGCGGATGGCCCAGTGCCGAGAAACCACTGAAGGCCGCATACCAAGGTGACGGGGTGCCTCTTGAGGTGAAATCTTTGCACCATACGCAACTCGAGACTCTATGCCTCAACTACATGATCGAATGCAAGAGGATTGCGGCACTTCTGAGCCCCATCGGGGGCATCATGGTTGATGCCGACATTGTGGGGCTTGACAGTAACGGCCAGCGAGTCGTGGCTCAGGTGACGCACTCTATGGATCAACAGACTGTAGAAACAAAGGTGGAGCGATTAGCGGAGTACCGCAGCGATGCTCACCGGCTCATCATTTTTGCGCCGGATGATATCTTGAGGAAGATGGATGCCAAATGCGGCGAGCTAATTGAGCGTGTCCCTATCGAAGAGGTTTTTGACGTTGCGATGGAGAAAAAACTATCGCCGCTAGGCCAAGCGCTATTGGGCATGCTGGGCCATTATTCAGGGTAGATTACTTCGCTGAATCGGAATCTGACTTCGCTAGCTAGGTTACGAAGGGGTTTTTCGTAGGAGCGTGGCGGCAAAGCCGCCGCACCGGCCGTTCAGAGGACAGAAGATGGAAGACAGAACAGTGTAGGCGGTGTCTGCGGCGGGCACGCCGCGCCCGTGCGAAATTCATCATCGCAGGGACGCCGTGCCGCCACGTAAAACGATTGTCCCACTGTTTTTTCACGCCTCGGCGTCAAGGGCGACCCTGATACGTAGAGCGCGGCGGCGGGCCACCGCGCCCTTCGTGGGCGGTTTCCTGCTGCGTCGCCGGGCTCAGTGTTTGCCCGGGGCCAGCCTGGCGCCGCGCCGTTCCCAGTTGATGTAGGCCTGGAGCGCGATCATGCGCGGGTCGTCGGCGGCCAGGGGTTCCCCCTCCAGCGGGTTCTGGATGCACCAGTTGACCATCTCCCACAGCTCGGCCACGCGGCCCAGCTGCTTCTGGAACTTGGGATAGGTCTCGGGGTGGGTGTTGGCCCCGTTGGGGTGGCACTGGGCGCAGACCACGCCGTTGCTGCCCAGCTTGGGGTCGGTGAAGGCCTCGCGGCCGCGCTTGACCACGGCCTGGAACTCGGCCTGCCAGCGCTCGAGGTCGGCCTCGGTGAACTCGTCGCCGGTGGCCGGCGCCGCCAGGAGCAGGGCGCCCAGCAGGATGGTCGTTCTTTTCATCTCGCGTCCTCCCTGGAAATCAGTAGTGTTTCTGCGGTGGGATGCGCTTGTTCTGGTAGCGCGTGTCTTCCGGCCGCCCGGTCCTGGCGTTGTAGGCCACGGTGCGCGGCGCGTTCTCGGGCAGGCTGTAGTGCACGGTGGCGCGGCCCGACCACACGTCGATGAACTGCCAGCCGGTGGCGTCGCGTTCGAAGAAGGGGTCGGCGCGGTTCATCTCCACCGTCAGCTTGGGCAGGTGGCTGGGCTTCTGGTTGTAGGTGCCCGGGTAGGGCCAGGGCCAGGCCGTGGCCATGGCCGAGTAGAAGCTGATGTTGCCGATCTGGTTGTACTGGATCTGGTGCACGTGACCGTAGAACACGGTCACCTTCTTGAACGGCTTGAGCAGGGCCTGCACCTGCTCGGCGTCCTCGGTCCAGAAGTTCCAGCCCTTGTAGATCTTCTGCAGCGGCGAGTGGGAAAACACCACCACCGGCGTGTCCTTGCTCACCTTGGCCAGGTCCTTCTTCAGCCAGGCCCGCTGCGCGGCCCCCACCATGAACGGCGAGCCCAGCGGGTTGTCGAGCCCGGCCATGACGTTCATGCGCTCCTCGGGCGTGGACCACTTGTTGATCCACTTGTCGTAGGTGAGGATGCTGTTGAGCACCACGAAGTGCACGCCCTTGTGGTCGAAGCTGTACCACTGCGGGCCCAGCAGCTTGGACCAGTACTCGCCCAGGTCCAGGTAGTAGTCGTGCTCGCCCATCACGAACCGGGTCCGGGGGCGCAGGGCGCCCAGCAGGTCCAGGCCGTGGTCCAGCTCCGCCCTGGTGCCGAGCTGGGCCAGGTCGCCGCCGTACATGACGAAGTCGGGCTTGGGGTCCATGAGGTTGGTCTCGGCCACGGCCCGGATCAGGCCGCGGTCCCAGTTGCGCACGAACTTGTTGCCCTTGATGTGCTGGATGTGCGAGTCGGAGATGTAGGCGAAGGTGAAGTTGCGGCTCTTGTCCGCGAAGGCCACCTCCACCAGGGACAGCGGCAGCAGGCCGCCGACGGCGGCGCCGGCGCCGCGCTTGAGGAAACTGCGTCGGGAAAGCGTGTTCATGGGAGCCTCCTTACTTTTTCGCGTACTCGGGGCTGGTCAGCGCCTCGAGAAAGGCCACCAGGTCGGCTTTCTCGTCGTCGCTCAGGTTGAGCGGGCGGATGCCCCCGCTCTGGAAGGCGTTGACCGGATCGCCGTCCTCCACCCGGCCGCCCTTGTCGTAGAAGTTCACCACGTCCTCCAGGGTCTCGAGGCTGCCGTCGTGCATGTACGGCGCGGTGCGGGCGACGTTGCGCAGGGTGGGGGTCTTGAACGCCCCCATGTCGCGCCACTGCCCGGTGACGGCGAAGCGGCCCAGCTCCGAGGTATTCTGGTTGGACAGCACCGCGATGTCCACGTTGGTACCCTTCTTCTTGGCCTGCATGAAGGCCACGGCCAGCTCCCGCACGTCCTTGTCGATGCGGGCGAAGCCCACGTTGAGGTTGTGGAAGCGGTTGTCCGTGAACAGGGCGTGGGTCTGCGAGATGGTGTGGCAGGAGACGCAGCGGCCCTTGCCCAGGAACACCTTGAACCCGCGCTTGGCCTGCTCGCTCATGGCCTTCTCGTCACCGCCGAAGTACCAGCGGTCGAAGGGCGAGTCGCCGGAGACCAGGGTGCGCTCGAAGCTGGCGATGGCCTGCACCACGTGGCGCATGGTGATCTGCTTCGGCTTCACGCCGAAGGCCTGCTTGAACAGCCTGCGGTACTGGCGGTCGGTGCGCACCACCTCGAGGATGGGATCATGGTTCTCCAGTCCCATCTCCACCGGGTTGGTGAAGGGTTGGACCGCCTGGCCCTCCAGGTCCGGCTCGCGGCCGTCCCAGAACAAGGTATCCATGTAGGCCGCGTTGACCACGGTGGGGGCGTTGCGGGTGCCGGTGAGGCCCTTGATGCCCTTGGAGACCCGCAGCGGCGAGTCGGTGAACACCTTCTCCCGCTGGTGGCAGGTGGCGCAGCTCACCTTCCCGGTGGACGAGAAGCGGGTGTCGTGGAACAGCTTCTCGCCCAGCCGGATCTTGGCCGGGTTCTGGGGGTTGTCGGCGGGGACGGGTACCGGCGGCAGGCCCAGGGGCGGGGCGGCCTGTGCCGCGCCCATGGCCGTGCCCAGCAGTAGTACGGCGAAAACGGTTCGCATGGTTGTCCTCCTTGTCCGCGTGCCCGGGCCGGGCCCGGTGGATGGCCGTGTCTGGTACCGGATGTAGAGTTTGTCTTAGACTTTGTCTAAATATAGCGGGTCCCACCTGCCTGTCAAGCACCGCTCTTGTTGAGGATGCCCGCAGGTCGCTACGATGGGATGCCCTGTATTGAGGCACCTTCCGGGAGCATTGCCCTTGATCCACGTCATGCCGGGCCGGATTCTTC
>JALSIK010000383.1 GCA_026990045.1 Chromatiales bacterium
GGTTCGCCCGTCTCCCTCTCCCCCGCATCGCGGGGGAGAGGGCCGGGGTGAGGGGGTGTGCACGGGGCGGCTCCCCGGCACTGCACCGGAGACCAGGGGCGAACCTGGATTCCACCCCCGTTTCAATCCGGCCGGGGGCTGCTTCCGGCCCCGGCCCCTGCCATCGAGACACGGAAACACGATTCGTCACGAATTTTATGCAACTGACGGGTTATTCAGCAGGCCGTCGCATCCGGCGCCGCGTCCCCGGCCCCTGTTCACGATGCCGGTTGCTGGGTGCTCAGGCGGCGCAGCTTGTCCAGCACCCGCTGGGCGCGCTCGATGTGCTCGCGCAGCGCCTTGTTCTCCGGCTGCAGCACCAGGACACCCTTCCATTCGGCCAGCGCTTCCTGGATGCGGCCCTGTGAATAGAGGCTGCGGCCCGTGACCAGGCCCTCCCGTACCCGGCGCGCGATGGCATCCTGGAGCTGTTCCCGCCGGGCGTGGAGGCCGGCGGGGCGCACGTCGCGGGCCATGAGCTGGTCCATGATGCGCTTGGCGGTGACCAGGTCCCGGGCACGGAAGGCGGCATCGTACTGGTTCAGCAGTGCACGGTTCACCTGGTGGCTGCCTGCCATTTCCCGCCGGTGGATGGCGGTGCGGTGCTGCCCCAGCCTCTGTTCCAGCACCGCCAGGCGGTGGCGGGTCGCCTCGTCGGGGCGCAGGCTCTGGGCCAGCGCCAGGCAGTGGGCCGCGAGGTCCATGTCTTCCCCGCCGAGGGCGCGGTCTGCGCAGTCCGCCATCTCGGTTGCGGTGCGGGCGGCCGCCTCCTCGAGCAGGCGGTATTCGCGTTCCACCCGGGCGTCGGTGGGAAGGACCCGCCGGATCTCGGTGACCACCGGGAGGTCGCGGACCAGCTTTTCTGCCCGGCTGAGCAGGAGGTTGAAGCGGACCTGCCGGAGGTAGGCCTCGCGCTGGGCCAGGAAGTCCTCGCGCGCCGCCTGCAGTGCACGGCTCTCGGGCAGCTTGTCCAGGGCGTCTTCCAGCACCATCGCGGCCTCGTGCCAGTCTCCCCGTTCCACGAGGCCGCGCGCCTTGCGCACGGTGCGCTGTTCGAATCGCCGGGCCAGCCGGTCGATGCGCTGCCGCTGGCGCATGAGGGCCGCGTAGCGGGGATGGTCCGGTTCCACGTAGCGCAGTGTTTCCAGGGCGCGGCCGTACTGTTCCTGCGCCACCCACTGGGCGATGCGGCTATCCAGGTCCCCCCGCTTGGCATCGAGGTAGGCGCACCCCCCCAGCAGGGCGAGGAAGACGAAAGCCGCCGGCAGCCGGAAACCCACCGGCATCAGGCCGCGCCCCGGCCCGCCAGCACGGCGTCGAGGTGTGCCTCCAGGGTGGAGCGGTAGGGCCGGGCGAGGTCACGCACCAGGTACGTGGTGACTGGTTCGCTCTTGCCCCGCAGCTTGATGGAGCCGGCCTCGCGGGCGACGATCCGCTCGCACACGTCCGGGGCCTGGTACAGGATCTCGCTGATGACGATCTCCCCCTGGCCGGCCACGTTGTGCAGGCGCGCGGCGAGATTGACGGCGTCGCCCACCACCGTGTATTGCATGCGGTCCTGGGCCCCCATGTTGCCGGCCAGCATGAGGCCGCTGTTGACGCCGATACGAAAGTGCACCGGGAACAGGCCCAGTTGCTGCCGTTGCTGGTTGAGCCGCTCGGCCAGCTTCTGGATCAATACGGCACAGGCCACGGCGTGGAAACGGTGCTCGGGATCCCGCTCCGGCGCGCCGAAGATGAGCATGGCGCAGTCGCCCATGTACTTGTCCACGGTGCCGCCATAGGCGGAGGTCGCCTGGGCAATGTAGGTGAAATACTCGTTGAGCAGGGCGGCCACCTCGTCCGGTGACAGTTTTTCGGCGATGCTGGTGAATCCGACGATGTCGGCGAACACCGCGGTGGCCTCCACGTGCTTGCCGCCCAGGGTGACGTGCTCCAGGTTGTTGAGGATCTCCTGGGCGACGGACGGGGAGACGAAGCGGGAGAACACGCTCTCCACCTGGCGCTTTTCCACCAGGGAGTCGGCCATGGAATTGAAGGCCTCGATGAGATACCCGATCTCGTCGTCGCGCCGCTCCTGGATCCGGTAGCTGTAGTCGCCGCTGTCGATGGCCCGGCTGGCGTCCATCAGGTTGTGGATGGGGCGGGACAGGCGCCGTCCCAGGTAGACGGAAACCGCCACGCCCAGCAGGATCATGAGCGCCATGGCGGCCGCCACGGCCTGCACGGTCTGCTGCAGGGCCTGGGTCATGGCCCGCTTGCTGAAGGAGACCGCGGCGTAGCCCGCGGTGACGCTGTCGAAGCGGATGGGGACGACGAACGTCATGATCTCGCGCTCGTTGCCCTGGGCCGGGGAGGGTTCCCACTCGATCACCCGGGATGTACGGGCATCGTCCCGGCCGTCCGGGACCAGGAGTGTCGGCGGAGGCAGCAGGCCGGTGGCGGCGAGCGGGCGCAGCTCGGTGTTGTACACCGCGGCCCCCAGCACCGAGTCCCGGCTTTCCAGGTTGGTGACCTGGACCATGAGGCCCAGGATGTCGTCGGACAGCACGAGTTCCTTGGATGAATCGGCCAGCTGCTGGGTCACCGCCCCGCCGAAGGTGTTCATCTGCTCGCGCAGCAGCTCGGTCTGGTTGTCGATGATCACCAGTCCCAGCAGGGTCATGCCGCCGGTGATGAGGGTGGTGATGACGAAGGCCAGTTTCCAGGCGATGGGCACGTAGGCGGGCCGCCAGCGCCGCAGGAGGCGGGTCCAGGGGGGTGGGGCGGTCGCCGCGGTGCCGCCGTCCCGGGGTTTGCCGGATACTTCCATCAGGGCACGTGCTGGGTGGTGGTGGCCCGGTGCCGGAGGGAGTCTGTCGCGGGGAGCGTCCCTGGCCCCGTCCGGCGCGGCCCGCGCTCATGCGGGCCCAGTAATAATAGCATGCCCGGGGCGGGGGACGGGGGCGGTGGCGGGCCTTCCGCGGGGGCGGATCTGTGATCGGGGCCGCACTGGGCGCGGCGGGCGCCCATCGTATACAATGCCGCCCCGATTTGTCCCTTCAACGGCCTGCAGGAGTCAGTTCATGCGTCTGATTCGCCCGTTTCCCGGCCTGCGCCCGGTGCCCGAGCATGCCGCCGACGTGGTGGCGCCCCCCTACGATGTGCTGAGCTCGGAGGAGGCCCGGGAGCGGGCGCGGGGCCGGCCGTGGAGTTTCCTGCACATCTCCAGGCCGGAGATCGACCTGCCGCCGCAGACCGATCCCCATGACCCCGCAGTGTATGCCAAGGGGGCGGAGAACCTGCGGCGGATGCTGGAGGCGGGCATCCTGCGCCAGGACACGCAGCCCTGTTACTACCTGTACCGCCTGGAGATGAACGGCCATGTCCAGATCGGCCTGGTGGCCGTGGCCTCGGTGGCGGCCTACGAGCGGGGCCTGATCAAGCGCCACGAGTTCACCCGCCCGGACAAGGAAGACGATCGCGTGCGCCAGATCGATGCCCTCAATGCCCAGACCGGCCCGGTGTTCCTGACCTACCGCCACCGCCCGGAGATCGATTCCGTGGTGCAGGCGTTGACCCGGCGCGAGCCGGACTACGATCTCGTCGCCGATGACGGGGTGCGCCACACGCTCTGGGCAATCTGCGAGCCGGATGACGTGGCCTCGCTGGACCGGGCCTTCGCACAGGTGGACACCCTGTACATCGCCGACGGCCATCACCGGTCGGCGGCAGCGGCCCGGGTGGCCGCCATGCGCCGGGCGGTCGACCCCGGCCAGACCGGGGAGGAACCCTACGACTGGTTCCAGGTGGTCGTCTTCCCCGACAACCAGATGAAGATCCTGGATTACAACCGGGTGGTGCGGGATCTCAACGGTCTGGACACCGGCGGCTTTCTCGCCCGGGCGCGCGAGGCCTTCGAAGTGGAGCCGAGCGAGGCACCGGTACGTCCCGCACGCCCCGGTGAGTTGGGCATGTACCTGGACGGCCAGTGGTACCGGTTGCGCATCCGGCCCGAGCGGGTTCCGGCGGACGACCCCGTGGGGCGCCTGGACGTGAGCCTGCTGCAGGACAATCTCATCGGCCCGGTCCTGGGCATCACGGATCCGCGGCGGGACCAGCGCATCGACTTCGTGGGTGGCATCCGGGGGCTGGAGGAACTGGTGCGGCGGGTGGATTCGGGCGGGATGAGGGTGGCATTCTCGCTGTATCCCACCTCGCTGGAGCAGCTCATGGCGGTGGCCGATGCGGGCGAAGTGATGCCGCCCAAGAGCACTTGGTTCGAGCCCAAGCTGGCCGACGGCCTGGTGTCCCACGTCCTGGGCGAGCTGCCCGGGAGCGGTGAATCCGCCGGCGCGGACCGGGGCGACGCGTAAGCCTTTTGCCGGCGCTTGGCTGCTGGATAAATGTTCCAATCCCTGAAAACACCACACGCCGATTGAGTGTGGCGATCACAACGCAGAGGCCGCGGAGACGAATCGGGCCGTTTGTCGGCGTCATGCCTCCGGCATCCCCAATGCTCCGCACGGTGGCCGACGGACGACAGGAGGGCGATTGAACATCGCGGAGCCAGGCGCCCACCCCACCGGACTGTCCTCTGCGTACTCTGGACCCTCCGCGTTTTTCTGCGGGCGCCGGCGGGAAACACGCGGGTGTGGATGTGGCGGCTTTGTTGAGCAACCCCCTGGTCGCCGGCGGGCGGGTCAGAGGCTGCCCTCGAAGTCGTAGTGCATCTCGGCCTCCGGTTCCTGCAGGAAGTAGCCCTGGATGAAGTCCACGCTGCACTGCCACAGCACGGCCAGGCTGTTGGCGTCCTCGACGAAGGCGGCAATGGTCTGCTTGCCCAGGCCCGAGACGTGGTCGGCGATGGCCTTGACCTTCTCCTGGTGTTCCACGTTGGTCGCCAGGTTGGCCACCAGGTCGCCGTGGATCTTGACGTAGTTGACGTCGAGATGCTTGAGCGACTGGAAGGTGTTCTGTTCCAGGCCGAAGTTCTCCAGCGCCGAACGGCAGCGGAGCTGGGCCAGGCCGGCCAGGGTCGCCTTGGCCTGCTTCATGTAGTTGAGCGCGGTGTCCTCGCTGATCTCCAGGATCAGGGTGTCGGCGTCCAGGCGCAGGGCCTTGAGCCGCTCCGACAGCCAGGGCAGGAACTCCTGGTCACAGAGTGAGGCCCCCGAGAGCTTGACGAAGAAACGCGAGCGCAGGCCCTGCTCGTAGCGCTTCGCCAGCAGTTGCATGGCGTGGGCCAGGACCCAGCGGTCGATGTAGCCCATGAGGCCGGCTTTTTCCGCCGCGGGCAGGAACTCCTCGGGCGGGACCTCCTTGCCTTCTTCGTCCAGCATGCGCACCAGCACCTCGTAGTGCTCGCCGGGCTCCCCGTGCAGGCTCACCACGGGCTGGAACAGCAGGCGGAAGCGGTTGTTCTTGAGCGCGGCCTTGATCTGGGCCGCACGGACCGCGAGCTGCTCGCTCTCCTCCAGGTCTTCCACCGCCGGGCTGTAGAAGGCGTAGGTATTGCCGCCTTCCCGGTGGGCGTTCTGGGCGGCCCGCTCGGCGTGGGTGATGGTGTCGCTGGCGCGCTTGGTCGTTTCGTTGATGAGGCTGATGCCGATGCTGGTGCTGGTGTTGGCGGTCTTGCCGCCGATGTCGCAGAAGTGTTCGTGGATGATCTTGCACATGCCGGCGGCGAGCTTCTCGGCCTGCTCGCGGTCGGCATTGCGCATGAGCAGGGCATACTCGCCGCCTTCCAAGTGGGCCAGGATACCCAGGTGGCCCACCTTGGACTTGAGCAGGTTGGCGATGTCGGTGAGCATGAGGTCGGAACCGGCGATGCCGTGTTCCTCGCGGATGGCCTCGTAGGCGTCGAGGCGGACGAGGAACAGGGCGCCGCGCACGTCGCCGTCCAGGGCCCGGGCGATGAGCTGGTCCATCTGCTCCATGAGGTACTTGCGGTTGTACAGCCCGGTCAGCAGGTCCTGCTGGCTGAGGATGTTGAGCTTCTTCTCCAGCTCCTTGCTCGCGGCCCGGTCGCGGATGATGATCTGGGTGCAGGCCTCGCCGTCCATGGAGGCGGGGGAGAACTCCATCGCCACGCGGAAGGTCTCCCCCTCGGCGTTGCGGCCGGTGATCTCGAGGCGGTGGTCATCGGCCTGGCCCTTGGAGTAGCTGCGCAGGAAGTCCTTGAGCTTGCGACTGTCCTCGGGCGCCACCATGTCCATGATGGGAGTGCCCTCCAGCTCCTCCATCTCCTCGTAGCCGAACATGTCCAGGTAGGCCTTGTTGGCGTAGATATGCATGCCCTCGTGGACGTAGGCGATGGCGTCGCGCGAGCTGTCGATGAGGTCGCGCGCCCGCTTCTCGGTTTCGTGCAGCATCACCTCGCAGCGGCGCAGGGCCCGGCGCTGGTGCAGGTCCTTGAGTTCGCGCTGGACCACGTGCCGGAGCCGCTCCGGCTGGGACAGGGGCACGGCATCGCGGATGCCGAGCTCCAGCAATTCCATCGCCTCGCCGGCGGCCTTGGGGTCGTGCACGACGATGACCGGCAGGTCCCGTTCCTCGCGCGCCACCCGCTCCAGGATCTTGCGCGCGTCCAGGTGGGGCAGGGTCTCCCGGGCCAGGATCATGTCCACCGGGTTCTCGGCCAGGGCCGCGGCCAGGTCTTCCTCGTCCTCCACCCGGGTGTCGCGCACCACCAGACCGGCGTTGCGCAGCACGTTGAGAAGGGACTCCGCCTCTTCCGAGGCATCGAAGGCCGTGATCAGTCTGACGAGATTTTCGTTGTCCACCAACGGGCCCAGTCTCCAGCAGTCGGGCGCCGGGGGCAGGGTGGGGGCGAGCCTGCCTGCGGCCGCGACCAACCATAGCACGGATGGCTATGATTTTGAATTGCCGGTGGTTTGGCGGGGCGGATGAGCCGGGCCCGCTCAGATGGAGGACCAGACGCTCTCCAGCTCGTCTTCCCTGCCGTCGGGCGATGACCGGCGGTCCACCTGCTTCCCCGGCGAAACCGGGGCGAACTGGAACTGGGCGAACAGGCCGGTGTTTTCCAGCTGCCGCGTCAGCCGCACCGGGATCTCGCGGTCCAGCACGTGCAGGGTCACCCGGCTGCCTTCCCGGAACGGAACGGGCGGAAGAACCAGGGTGGCCGGCCGCTTGACGCCCTGCAGGATCAGCGTCCGCTGGACGCCGGCGCCGCGCGCCGGTTCCGCGGTGATGCGGACGCCGGCGGCCGCGGCGTCGGGCGTGAGCATTTCCACGCCCATGCGCAGCATGCCGTCGGGCGAAAACTTGAGCCAGCGCACCACCCCCACGCTCCACCTCCAGTCCCGGCCGTCCTCGTCGCGGCACAGTCCCACCAGTTCCCCCACCTGCACCGGTCCTTCCGCCTGGGAAGACTCCAGGCAGTAGCCGCTGGCGCTTTCGTTCACCACCTGCCACACCCCGGTGCGCGGCGGTGGCGTATCGCCGGGGACGGGTGGCGGTTCTTCGGGGGCCAGGGCCCGGGCCAGGCTTTCCGGCGCCGGGTACACCCGGTCCCACACGTCCCCGCCGTCGTCCCCGGAAGCGGCCGGGTCCTCCTGGAAGCGGGCCGGCTCGAAAAAGCGCCCGCCCGCGGGGGCGGCGGACACGGGATCGCGCCCGGTGCCGCTGATGAGGTGGTGGGCACTGCTCAGGCCCAGGGCCACCCGTACCCGGGTCCGGGCCTGGTGGCGGGAAAAGTGCCGGCGGGGCTGTGCCGACCACATGGCGAGGAGGCGGCGCAGCAAGGGATGGGGCAGGTCGGCGTCTTCCAGGTGGAGGCCGGTGAGGGTGGTGACCGCCGCATCACCGGCTTCCAGGATGTGGTCGCGCACCAGTTCCAGCACGCTGCGCGTGTCCAGCCACCGGCACCGGGCCGGCTCGAGGGGGCCGGGCGCCAGGGCCAGGTTGCGGGGCGGGGCGTCGCTGCCGAGATCGATGCCGAAGTGGCGGTCCAGTTCACCGGTGGTGCGCACCCGGCGCAGGATCGCCCGGTTCGCCCATTGTTCCAGGACGCGATGGACCTGCCCGGCCTCGCCATGGCGCAGGCAGTAGGGCGAGGCCAGCGCCAGCAGCAGGATACGCTTGTACTCGTCGGCGAGGGTGGTGCGGCGCCCGTCCGCCAGCGGATCGGACGTGACCGCGCGGTGCAGGCGGCGGGATTCGGCGAAGGCGAACAGGCGGTGGATGGAGGACCAGGTCCCCGGGACGCAAGGGCGGTAAGTCTCGTAGTCGGTGAGCAGGGCCCGTCCCCACATGGCCGTGGCCCGGTACAGGAGCCGGGTGAGCAGGCGGCCGTTCACCAGTACCAGGCTGCGCCGCAGCAGGTCCTCGGCGGCGATGCCGTAGCCCGTGGCCAGTTCCGCGTAGAGGTGGCGGGCCACCGCGGCCGCCTTGCGGTTTTTCTCCGGCAGCGGCGAGCACACGCCCACGAAGTGACGGCGCAGGCCCCGGACCACCTCCGTCACCGGCGCAATCAGGGTGTCGAGGAAGCGGGCCCGGTCCTGGAACGGCAGGTCCAGGCGGTTGGTCTCGGTCAGTGCGGTGTACAGGCGGCGGGCGCTCTCGCCCAGGTTGGCGCGCGGCAGCTGGGCCACCCACGCCTGGGCCCGGCGCGGGCGGATGTCGAAGTCTCCGCGGCCCGGTTTGCGCCGCGGGGGCAGGTCGAGGCCGATGGAGTGGCCCATGGGCGGTCTCCCGGTCTGGTGCGGGCCGGATCCGGAACCCGGGGGCCGGTCCGGCCTTTCTTGTCCGATTCCCCCGCTTGGGATTATGACAGGATTACTTGACACGGACCATAGAACGTGCATCACCCATTTGGCCTAACCGGATGTTGAAAAAGGCCGTCCTGGCCTTTTTCAACGCGCCGAACCCGGCGCAGGTCCGGGTTCGGCGACGCCAATATCCACGCGCTTGCGCGCTCGATTTGCGGGCGGGGCATCCCTGCCCCGCCTTGGCAGGCTGTTTTTCAACAGCCTGCTAAACGGAAGTTGCGAACACCGGGCCGCCGCCGGGGCCGGGGCTCACAGGGGCATCTTGGCCGGCGCCCCCGCCACCTCGCGCACCAGCCGCGGCACCAGGTAGCCGGGCAGGCGCTCGCGCAGGCGCGCGTGGAGGGCCCGGGCCCGGGCGTCGTCCACGGCGAAGTGGGCCGCCCCGGCCACGCGGTCCAGCTGGTGCAGGTAGTAGGGCAGCACGCCGCAGGCCAGCAGCCGGCGGGACAGCGCCGCCAGCACCTCCGGATCGTCGTTGACCCCGGCCAGCAGCACGCTCTGGTTGAGCAGCAGGGCCCCGCTCCCGGCCAGGGCCGCCAGGGCCGCGGCCACCTGGTCGTCCAGCTCGTTGGCGTGGTTGGCGTGGATGACCACCACCACCTGCCAGGGCAGTCCCGCCAGCCACGCCAGCAGCTCGCCGTCCACGCGCTCCGGCAGCACCACCGGCAGGCGGGTGTGGAGGCGCAGCCGGGCCAGCCCCGGCACCCCGCGCAGGCTGCGGGCGAGGGCGGCCAGGCGCGGCGTGGGCAGGGTCAGGGGGTCGCCGCCGCTGAGGATCACCTCCTCGGCGCCGCCGTCCCCGGCCAGGTGCGCCACGATGGCCCGCCAGCGGGACGGCCCCGCGCTGGCCTCGGCATAGGGATAGTGGCGGCGGAAGCAGTAGCGGCAGTGGACGGCGCAGGCGCCGGTGGTCACCAGCAGGGCCCGGTCCCGGTACTTGCGCAGCAGGCCGGGGGTGCAGGCC
>JALSIK010000384.1 GCA_026990045.1 Chromatiales bacterium
TTGGGCCGGTCCGGGTCCTCCAGCAGGGGCCGCAACCGCTCCAGCACGTCCTCCCGCGCCAGCTGCTCCGGCGCCCCGGGATAGCGGTGGCCCACGGGCACGTAGGCCGCCCGCCCCGGCTCCACCGCGAAGGACACGCCCACGATGTCCGCCCGCATGTAGTCGAGGCTGGTGGTCTCGGTGTCGAAGGCGAACAGCTCCGCCGACTCCAGGCGCTCCAGCCAGCGTGCCAGGGCCTGCTCGTCGAGGATGGTCTCGTAGTCGGGTGGGTCATCGGCGGTGCCCGCGGCTGCCGGCGCCGGGGGATCGTCCCCGGCCGCGGACGACTCGTCGCCGCCGGCGCCGTCGCCGCGCAGGACGTCCTTGAGCCAGCTCTTGAACTCCAGCCGCGAGAGCAGCTCGCGCAGGCGCCCGGCATCGGGCGGGCGCCGGCGCAGGGCATCCGGCGGCAGGTCCAGGTCCAGGTCGCGGCGCACCGTCACCAGCTCGCGCGAGCGGGGCAGGAAATCGAGGCTGGCGCGCAGGTTCTCGCCCGCCTTGCCCTTGATCTCGCCCGCACGGGCCATGAGCTCGTCGAGACCGCCGTACTGCCGGAGCCACTTGGCCGCGGTCTTGGGCCCCACCTTGGGCACCCCGGGCACGTTGTCCACGGTATCGCCGATGAGGGCCAGGTAATCGACGATGCGCTCCGGCGGCACGCCGAACTTCTCCTCCACCGCGGCGGCGTCCAGCACCGTGTCGTTCATGGTGTTGACCAGGGTGACGTGCTCGCCCACGAGCTGGGCCATGTCCTTGTCGCCGGTGGAGATGATCACGTCCCGGCCCTCGCGGGCGGCGCGCTCGGCCAGGGTGGCGATGACATCGTCGGCCTCCACCCCCGGCACCACCAGCAGCGGCAGGCCCATGGCCTGCACCAGCTCGTGCAGGACCTCCACCTGCCGCGAGAGGTCCTCGGGCATGGGCGGGCGGTTGGCCTTGTACTCCGGAAAGATCTCGTCGCGGAAGGTCTTGCCCTTGGCATCGAACACCACCGCCATCTCGTCCGGCTCGTAGTCCTTGAGCAGGCGGCGCAGCATGTTGGCCACGCCGTACACCGCGCCGGTGGGCTCGCCGCGCGAATTGGTGAGCGAGGGCAGGGCGTGGAAGGCGCGGTAGAGGTAGGACGAACCGTCCACCAGCACCAGGGGCTTGGCAGATTTCCGTGACATGCGTTCCCGTGCTTTGCTGCGGCCGGGCCGGCGCGATTGACGCTGCGGGCGACTTGGGCCAGACTGTCGGTCCGGTGGTGCCGCCGATCGCGGCACCCCGTTTCATCCCTGCATTCTACATCGAACGGCGCCTGCCGCGCCCCGAGCCCGTTCCATGGACGACAAGACCCGCAGACCGCACCCCAGCCTGCTGCCCGTCAACGACGCCATGCTCACGCGGGAGTCGTGGAAGATCTTCCAGATCATGGCGGAGTTCGTGGAGGGCTTCGAGCGCCTGGCCCAGATCAAGCCCTCGGTGAGCATCTTCGGCTCGGCCCGCACGCCGGCGGACCATCCCTGGTACCGGCTCACCGTGGACATCGCCCGCGCCCTGTCCGACGCCGGTTTCTCCGTGGTCAGCGGCGGCGGTCCCGGGATCATGGAGGCTGCCAACCGCGGCGCCTACGAGGGCCGCTCGCCCAGCATCGGCCTCAACATCCAGCTCCCCCACGAGCAGTCCGCCAACCCGTACCAGGACATCTCGCTGCACTTCCGCCACTTCTTTTCGCGCAAGGTCATGTTCGTCAAGTACGCCGCGGCCTACGTGGTGCTGCCCGGCGGCTTCGGCACCCTGGACGAGCTGGCGGAGATCCTGACCCTGGTGCAGACGGGCAAGTCCCGGCGCATCCCCGTGATCCTCGTGGACGCGCCGTTCTGGGAAGGGTTCGTGCGCTGGCTCGAGGACACCCTGGTGCCCGCGGGCACCATCGATGCCGAAGACCTGAAGCTGTTCCGCATCCTCGACACGCCCGCCGAGATCCTGGATGCCATTTTCGACCACTACGAGCACCGCGGCTTCGAGCCCTCGGCCGAGGAAGCCCAGAT
>JALSIK010000385.1 GCA_026990045.1 Chromatiales bacterium
TGCTCGACCTCTGATCCCGGAGTCCGCCATGCACCGCCTGCCGCCCGTCCTGCTGCTGCTCGCCCCGCTCCTGTCCGCCACCGCCGAGGAGGCCCCGCCGCCGCTGCCGGCGGCGGTCCCGCCGGCCGCCGCCCCGGCCTCGCCCCCTGCGGCAGAGGAGGAAGAACCGCCCTCCATCCCCGAGCCCGAGGTCACCATCATCCGGCGCCAGGACGCCGTGGTGGAGGAATACCGCGTCAACGGGCAACTGCGCTACGCCAAGGTCACCCCGGCCAAGGGCCCGCCCTACTACCTGTTCGATTCCGACGGCGACGGCGTGCTGGACACCCGCTACGACGACCTGGAAACGCCACCCCCCATCAACCAGTGGATCCTCATGCGCTGGTGAGCGCCCCCCGTGACCATGTCGTAGAGCGCCGGCCATGTCCGTCTACACCACCATCGAGCGCGGCACGCTCGAGCAGTTCCTGCGCCGCTACGATCTGGGCGCGCTGGTGAGCTTCGAGGGCATCACCGCCGGCATCGAGAACACCAATTACTTCGTCACCACCGAGCGCGGCGAATACGTGCTCACCATCTTCGAGGAGCTGTCGGCCCAAGAGCTGCCGTACTTCCTCGACCTCATGGCCTTTCTCGCCGAGCACGGCGTGCCCTGCGCCCACCCGGAGGCCGACCGCGAGGGGCGTTACCTGCAGTCGCTCGCGGACAAGCCGGCGGCGCTGGTGCGGCGCCTGGCCGGGGCCAGCGTGGAGCACCCCAACACCGTGCAGTGCGCCGCCATCGGCGCGGCCCTGGCGGTGATGCACCGCGAGGGCCGGCGCTTTCCCCGCCGGCGCGACAACCCCCGCGGTCCCCGCTGGTGGGTCGAGACGGCGCGCCGGGTCCTGCCCCGGCTGGCCCCGGAGGACGCCGAGCTGTTGCAGGAGGAACTGCGGTTCCAGCGCCTGCACAGGCTGGCCGACGTGCCGCGCGGGGTAATCCACGCCGACCTGTTCCGCGACAACGCCCTGTTCGTCAAGGACGCGCTCACCGGCATCATCGACTTCTACTACGCCTGCAACGACGCCCTGCTCTACGACCTGGCGGTGACCGTCAACGACTGGTGCTCCACCGCCGACGGCGGCCTGGACACCGCCCGCCTCACCGCCCTGCTGGAGGCCTACCGCCCCATCCGTTCCTTCACCCCCCTGGAGCGGGGCGCCTGGCCGGTGATGCTGCGGGCCGCGGCGCTGCGCTTCTGGCTCTCGCGGCTCAGGGACCTGCACTTCCCCAAGGAAGGCGAGATCACACACACCAAGGACCCGGAGGTGTTCCGCCGCATCCTGGCCCACCGCATCGCCCACCACGAGGAGCTGCGCCACGTCTGAACAACCCTGTGGATAACTTTGTGGAAGAAACGCCATCCCCCGCGGCCGGCCGGCGGATCCGGGTTCTCCCCCGCCGCCTGCCACGTATCAACATCCCATGAAATTCAATCAATTACATGCGATCCGGCCAGACGTGACAGGGTTTTGGCCGCCATCACACCGTAACGCCATGATTTTGAAGCACTGTGCATAAACGCCCGCGGCTGGGGCAACGGAGGCCGGGTGTATATAATGCGCCGGCCCCATCACCCCGGACCCGAGGAGCCGAACCCGTGCCCTGGACCCTCATCGCCGCCGCCCACCGCGCCCTGGACGGGATCAACGAGCGCGTGGGCCGGGCGGTGGCGTGGCTGACCCTGTTCATGGTCCTGGTGACCTTCGGCGTGGTGGTGGCACGCTACGGCTTCGACGCCGGCTCCATCGCGGTCCAGGAATCGGTGATGTACCTCCACGCGCTGGTGTTCATGCTGGGCGCGGGCTACACCCTGCGCCACGACGGCCACGTGCGGGTGGACATCGTCTACCGCCGGCTCTCGCCCCGGGCCCGCCAGTGGGTGGACCTGCTGGGCACGGTGCTGCTGCTGTTCCCCGTCTGCGGCTTCATCCTGTGGGTGGCGTGGGACGACGTGGCGGCGAGCTGGGCCGTGCGCGAGGGCTCGCAGGAGGCGGGCGGCCTGCCCTGGTTCTGGCTGCTCAAGACCGTGGTGCTGGTGATGCCGGTGCTGCTCATGGTCCAGGGCGCCGCCTGGGTGCTGCGCGCGGTGCTGGTGCTCGCGGGGCGCCTGCCGCCGCCGGGCGCAGAGGCGGAAGTGCAGGAGATCTGAGCATGGAATACATGGCCCTGCTCATGTTCGCCTGCGTGTTCGTGGTCCTGCTGGCCGGCTACCCGGTGGCCTTCTCCCTGGCCGGCACCGCGCTGGCCTTCGCCGCCGTGGGCACCCTCACCGGCCAGTTCGACGACACCCTGGGCTTCCTGCCCGAGCGGCTCGAGGGGATCATGACCAACCAGATCCTCGTCGCCGTGCCCCTGTTCGTGTTCATGGGCGTGATGCTGGAGCGGTCGAAGGTGGCCGAGCAGCTCCTGGACACCATGGGCCGGCTGTTCGGGCCGCTGCCCGGCGGCCTGGGCATCTCGGTCACCATGGTGGGCATGCTGCTGGCGGCCTCCACCGGCATCGTGGGCGCCACCGTGGTGACCATGGGCCTGCTGTCGCTGCCCACCATGCTGCGCCGCGGCTACGACCCGGCCGTGGCCAGCGGCGCCATCTGCGCCGCCGGCACCCTGGGCCAGATCATCCCGCCGTCCATCGTGCTGGTGCTGCTGGGCGACGTGCTGTCGTCGGCCTACCAGCAGGCGCAGCTGGCCCAGGGCAGCTTCGCGCCCGAGACCGTCTCGGTGGCGGACCTGTTCGTCGGCGCGCTGATCCCGGGCCTGCTGCTGGTGGTCCTCTACGTCGCCTGGCTGGGCTGGCTGGCCTGGCGCGCGCCGCAGCGGGTGCCCGCGCTGCCGGCCGCGGAGCGGGGCGCGGGCGGCGCCGCCCTGGCCCGGGAGGTGGCGCGGGTGCTGGTGCCGCCGCTGGCCCTCATCGTGGCGGTGCTGGGCTCCATCATGGGGGGGCTCGCCACCCCCACCGAGGCCGCCGCCATCGGCGCGGTGGGGGCCCTGGTCCTGGCCGCGGTCCACCGCCGGCTGGGCCTGGACGTGCTGCGCGAGGTGATGCGGGCCACCACCCGGGTCACGGCCATGGTGTTCCTCATCTTCATCGGGGCGGCGTTCTTCTCCCTGGTGTTCCGCGGCTTCGGTGGCGACGAGCTGGTGCACGAGATCCTCACCGGGCTGCCGGGTGGCGCCGCCGGCGCCATGCTGGTGGTGATGGCGGTGATGTTCCTGCTGGGCTTCATCCTGGATTTCATCGAGATCACCTTCGTGGTGGTGCCCATCGTGGGGCCGGTGCTGCTGGCGATGGGCCTGGACCCGGTGTGGCTGGGAGTGATGATCGCCATCAACCTCCAGACCTCGTTCCTGACCCCGCCCTTCGGCTTTTCCCTGTTCTACCTGCGCGGGGTGGCCCCGGCGGCGGTGCGCACCACCCAGATCTACCGCGGGGTGGCGCCGTTCATCGCCATCCAGCTCCTGGTCCTGGGCCTGCTCGCGCTGTGGCCCGAGCTGGCCACCTGGCTGCCGGGGCTGGTCTACAATGACGGGACCCCACCCTGAGGCCCGACCCATGCCCCGGCCCGACGACGACGAACTCCGCGCCCGGCTGACCCCGCTGCAGTACCACGTGACCCGGGAACGGGGCACCGAGCCCCCTTTCAGCGGCGAGTACCACGCGTGCAGGACACCCGGGACCTACCGCTGCATCTGCTGCGGGGCCCCCCTGTTCGGCTCCACCCAGAAGTTCGACTCGGGCACCGGCTGGCCCTCGTTCTGGTCGCCGCTGGACCCGGGCGCGGTCACCGAGCACACCGACACCGCCCACGGCATGGTGCGCACGGAGGTCCGCTGCGCCGCCTGCGGCGCCCACCTGGGCCACGTCTTTCCCGACGGCCCGCCGCCCACGGGCCTGCGCTACTGCATCAACTCCGCCGCCCTGCGCCTGGTGCCGGCAGAACAAACGTCGTAAAATCAACGAGTTGCCATTCTCGGCCCCCGGCAGCGGCCGGGTTTTCGCCTGAAATTCAGTCACCTGCGCTCACTGCCGGGAACTGTGCACGGTTCTTGCAGGACGACTGGGTGGATCACGTGGTGACGAAAACATGACGCAGCCGGCCCCCAAGAAAATCCGCCTCGGCGACCTGCTGGTGGAGCAGGGCCTCATCACCGAGGCCCAGCTCCGGCAGGCGCTGGCGCTGCAGAAGCAGACCGGCCACAAGCTGGGCCGCACGCTCATCGACCAGGGCTTCGTCGGCGAGGACAAGCTGCTGGAGGTGCTGTCGCGGCAGCTCCAGGTCCCCTACATCAACCTCAAGACCTACAAGTTCGAGCCGGAGACGGTGCGGCTCATCCCCGAGACCCACGCCCGCCGCCACCGCGCCATCGCCCTCAAGGAGAACCCGGACGGCTCGCTGCTGGTGGGCATGGCCGATCCCACCGACCTGTTCGCCTACGACGAGCTGGCCAAGCTGCTCCGGCGCCCCCTGGCCCTGGCCGTGGTGCGCGAGGCCGACCTGCTGGACACCATCGACCTGGTCTACCGGCGGGCCGACCAGATCAACGACCTGGCCGAGGACCTGGCCGAGGAGCTGTCGGAAACCGATTTCGACCTGGCCCAGCTCATGGTGGGCGAGGACGTGGCCAACGCCCCCGTGGTCAAGCTGCTCCAGACCATCTTCGAGGACGCGGTGCAGGTGGGGGCCTCGGACATCCACATCGAGCCCGACGAGTCGGTGCTGCGCATCCGCCAGCGCATCGACGGCGTGCTGCAGGAACAGGTGATGAAGGAGAAGCGCATCGCCTCGGCCCTGGTCTCGCGCCTGAAACTCATGGCCGGGCTCAACATTTCGGAAAAGCGGGTGCCGCAGGACGGGCGCTTCAACATCCGCGTGCGCAACCGCAACATCGACGTGCGCCTGTCCACCATGCCCATCCAGCACGGCGAGTCGGTGGTCATGCGCCTGCTGGACCAGTCGGGCGACATGCTGCGGCTGGAGCAGCTGGGCATGCCGCCCCAGCTCCTGCAGCGCTTCCGCCGGCACATCCGCCGGCCCCACGGCATGGTGCTGGTCACCGGCCCCACCGGTTCGGGCAAGACCACCACGCTGTACGCCGCGCTGTCGGAACTCAACAGCGCGGAGAAGAAGATCATCACCGTCGAGGACCCGGTGGAGTACCGCCTGCCGCGCATCAACCAGGTCCAGGTCAACACCCAGATCGGGCTCACCTTCTCGCGCGTGCTGCGCGCGGCCCTGCGCCAGGACCCGGACATCGTGCTGGTGGGCGAGATGCGCGACCAGGAGACCGCCGAGATCGGCCTGCGCGCGGCCATGACCGGGCACCTGGTGCTGTCCACCCTGCACACCAACGACGCCGTCTCCACCGTCAACCGCCTGCTGGACATGGGCGCCGAGGGCTACCTGGTGGCCACCGCCCTGGACGCCATCCTGGCCCAGCGCCTGGTGCGGCGCATCTGCGAATCGTGCAAGGAACCCTACGAGCCGGACGTGCACGAGCTGGCGTGGCTCTACAATCTCGGGGTGGAGCAGGTGGGCCGGCTCCACTTCCACCGCGGGGCCGGCTGCCCCCACTGCAACAACACCGGCTACCACGGCCGCATCGGGGTGTTCGAGCTGCTGGAGATGGACCAGGAACTGGCCGACCACCTGCGGCGCGGTGATACCGCCGGCTTCACCGAGCAGGCCCGCCGGCACCCGGAGTTCCGCCCCTTCTCCCGCCACGCGCTGGAGTATGCCGGCCAGGGCATCACCACCCTGGAAGAGGTGATGCGCGTCACCGGCGGTGTCGAGGACGTGGATCCGCCGGCGCTGGAGGTGGTGAGGGGTGACAACGGCGGCGGGAACCCGGGCAGCGGGGTGCTGGCCAACTGATGGCGGAGTTCGCCTACAAGGCGCGCAACGCCGCCGGCGAGGCGGTGGAGGGCCGCATGGAGGCCGCCTCGGCGGAAGGGGTGGCGGCCCGGCTCCAGGGTGCGGGCCTGATCCCGGTGGAGATCACCGAGGCCGGCGGGACCGGCGCCTCCTGGGACCGCCTGTGGGAGAAGCTCAACGAGCGCCCGCCCACCCTCGACGACCTGGCGCTCATGGCGCGCCAGCTCTACGCCCTGCTGCACGCCGGGGTGCCCATCCTGCGCGCCCTCACCGGCCTGGCCGAGACCACCCGCAACCCGCTGCTGGCGCGCGTGCTGCGCGACGTGGTGGTGGAGATCGAAAGCGGCCGGCCCCTGTCGGCGGCCCTCAACCGCCATCCCGGGGTGTTCAACAGCCTGTTCGTGTCCATGATCCAGGTGGGCGAGGCCACCGGCCGGGTGGACGAGGCCTTCCTTCAGCTCTCGGCCTACCTGGAAAAGGAGAAGGAGCTGCGCGAGCGCATCAAGTCCGCCCTGCGTTACCCGGTCACCGTCATCGGCTTCGTGCTCGTGGCCCTGGCCATTCTCAACATCTACGTCATCCCCCAGTTCGCGCGCCTGTTCACCAGCTTCCGGGCGGAGCTGCCCCTGCCCACGCGCATCCTCATCGCCACCTCGGACTTCTTCGTCCACTACTGGCCGTTCATGCTCCTGGCCCTGGTGGCCACGGTGGCGGCGGCGGTGCGCTGGGTGGCCACCCCGGCCGGCCGCCGGGCCTGGGATCGGTTCAAGCTGCGCATCCCCCTGGTGGGCGGCATCGTGCTGCGCGCCACCCTGGCCCGCTTCGCCCGCGCCTTCGCCGTGTCCCTGCGCGCCGGGGTTCCGGTGGCCCAGGCCCTGGGCGTGGTGGCCCTGGCGGTGGACAACCGCTGGGTGGGCGAACAGGTGGCGGCCATGCGCAACGGGGTGGAGCGGGGCGATTCCCTGACCCGCACCGCCAACGCCACCGGCCTGTTCACCCCCCTGGTGCTGCAGATGCTGGCGGTGGGCGAGGAGTCGGGCGCGGTGGACGACCTCCTGGAGCAGGTGGCCGGGTTCTACGAGCGCGAGGTGGACTACGACCTCCGGCGCCTGGCCGCGGCCATCGAGCCCGTCATGCTGGTGCTCATCGGCGGCCTGGTGCTGATCCTGGCCCTGGGCATCTTCCTGCCCATGTGGGACCTCATCGACGTGGTCAAGGGCAAGTAACCGGGAGCATCCCATGCCCGCCACCCCCGCCCTCCGCTCCCCGCGCCCGGCGGGCTTCACCTACCTGGAGCTGGTGTTCGTCATCATCATCCTCTCGGTGCTCTACGTCCTGGGCATCGACCGCCTGCTCAAGATCCGGGCCGACGCCGAGGCCGCGGCCCTAGCCTACACCCGCTCCGGCCTGGAGGTGGCCCTGTCCCTGCAGCTGGCCCACCTGGCGGCCCGGGGCCGCCTCCACGAGGCCACCCGGCTCCTGGGCGCCAATCCCGTGGACTGGCTGGCCCAGCCGCCCGACAACTACGCAGGCGCCTTCACCCCCGAGGAGGCGGCGCGGCGGGTGGAGCCGGGCCAGTGGTGGTTCGACACCCGTGCCCGGGAG
>JALSIK010000386.1 GCA_026990045.1 Chromatiales bacterium
ATGCCGGTGTGGTCCTGTCGTGCTTCATTCCTCGGCGGTGACCCGGGCCTCCCAGGTCACCAGGTGGCCCGGCTTGATCTCGGCCGCGAGGTGCTCGATGATCTCGCGCACCTTGCCGGGCGTGTCGAAAAACTCGACGACTATAGGCAGGTGCAGGGAAATGTCAACCAGCCCGGCGGAATGGATCTCGCCCGAGTCGCCGTAGCCCGAGATGCCGCGGAACACGGTGACCCCGCGCAGCTTTTCCCAGTCGCGCAGCCGCTTGAGCAGGGCATCGAGCTCGCTCTCGCCCTCGGTGAGGTAGATGCGCACCATGGCCACGGTTTCCAGTTTCATAGCAGTCTCCCCAGCACCACGCCCAGCCACGCCGCGGCCAGGCACAGGATCACCGACGCCCCCACGTTGGCGGCGGCCCGCCCGACGCTGCCCGCCTCCAGCAGGTTGAAGGTCTCGATGGAAAAGGTGGAAAAGGTGGTGAACGCCCCCAGCAGCCCCACCAGCAGCAGGGCCCGCCACTCTGGGCCCAGGGCGCTGCGCTCGATGAGCACGATGTAGAGGAATCCCATGGCCAGGGAGCCGCTGACGTTGACCGCGAGCGTGCCCCAGGGAAAGCCGGTGCCCAGGCGGTGGTGGACGAAGGTGGAGGTGGCATAGCGCAGCAGCGCCCCGGCGGCGCCGCCGGCGGCGATGGCCAGCCACTGGGTCACTGGTCGTCCTCCTGCTTGCGGTGGCGCGCGTCCAGCTCGCGCAGGTGCGCCAGGCGCTCGCGGATGCGGCTTTCCAGCCCGCGGTCCACCGGCTGGTAGTAGCGCCGCGGCTTCATGTCGTCGGGGAAGTAGTGCTCGCCGGCGGCGTAGCCCTCGGGTTCGTCGTGGGCATAGCGGTAGCGCCTGCCGTAACCCAGCTCCTTCATGAGCTTCGTGGGCGCATTGCGCAGGTGCAGCGGCACCTCCAGGGTGCCGTGGCGGCGGGCGTCCTCCCGTGCCTGGTTCCAGGCCGTGTACACGGCATTGCTCTTGGGCGCGCAGGCCATGTACACGATGGCCTGGGCGATGGCCAGCTCGCCCTCGGGGCTGCCCAGGCGCTCCTGCACGTCCCAGGCGTGGAGGGCCAGGGTCAGGGCGCGCGGGTCGGCGTTGCCGATGTCCTCCGAGGCCATGCGCACCGCGCGGCGGGCGACGTACAGGGGATCGCAGCCGCCGTCCAGCATGCGCGCGAACCAGTACAGGGCGGCGTCGGGATCGGAGCCGCGCACCGACTTGTGCAGGGCCGAGATCTGGTCGTAGAACAGCTCGCCGCCCTTGTCGAAGCGACGCAGGTCGCCCGCCAGCAGGTCGGCCAGCAGGGCCTCGTCGATGGCGCGGCGGCCGCGGGCCTCGGCCAGCTCGGCGGCCAGCTCCAGCAGGTTCAGCGCGCGGCGGGCGTCGCCGTCGGCGGCACCCGCCAGCCGGGCGATGGTGTCCTCGTCGCACTGGAGATCCATCCCGCCCAGGCCGCGCTCGGCGTCGGCCAGGGCGCGGCGGAGGATGGCGGCGACGGCCGCGGCGTCCAGGGCCTTGAGCACGTACACCCGGGCCCGGGACAGCAGGGCGTTGTTGAGCTCGAAGGACGGGTTCTCGGTGGTGGCGCCGATGAAGGTGATGGTGCCGTCCTCGATATGGGGCAGGAAGGCGTCCTGCTGGGCCTTGTTGAACCGGTGCACCTCGTCCACGAACAGCACCGTGGGCCTGCCCGCCTTGCGCCGCCACCGGCGGGCCTCGTCGATGGCGGCCCGGATCTCCTTCACGCCCGAGAGCACCGCCGACAGGCTGAGGAAACGCGCATCCCAGTAGCGCGCCACCATGCGCGCCAGGGTGGTCTTGCCCGAGCCCGGCGGCCCCCACAGGACCATGGAGTGGAGCCGGCCGTGCTCCAGGGCGCGGCGCAGGGGCTTGCCCTCGCCCAGCAGGTGGTCCTGCCCGGCCAGCTCCTCCAGCGACTGCGGGCGCAGGCGGTCGGCCAGCGGGCGCCAGGGCGCAGCGGCCTCGTCCGCCGCCGGGGCCTCGAACAGGTCGCCGGTGGTGCCGCTCATGCCGGGGGGCTCCCGTCGGCGCCGATGACGTCCACCCCGGGCGGCGGGGTGAAGCTGAACTGCGCGTCGTCGAGCAGGGGATTGATCTGCAGCCGCTCGAAGCGCAGCAGCGTGCGCTGGCCGAAGCTGTCGTGGATCTCCATGGCCCGCAGCAGGTGCTCGTCGAAGGCGAGGACGATCTTCTCCACGTCGCCGCTGCCCCCGCGCGGGGTGAGCTCGAAGCGGCGCAGGCCGCCCTCCCCCGGCAGCGCGCGCACCGTGTAGGCCCGGGTCAGGCGTGCGGGGTCGGCCAGAATCAGCGCCGGGGACTCCCGCAGGCGGTCGGCCTGGGGATGCACCGTCACCTGCTCCAGGTCCTCGTCGTAGGCCCACAGCCGCTCGCCGTCGGCCACGTAGAGCTGCCGGTAGGGCTCGGTGTACTGGAGGCGGAAGCGATCGGGCCGGGCGACGGCCAGCTCGCCGCGGGTCTCGCGCAGGAGGATGCCGCCGGAGTCGTACACCCGCTGGGTGAAGCGGGTGCGCAGGGTGTCGACGCCGTCGAACCAGGCCCGCACCGTGGCGGCGGGGTCGGCCGCGCCGGCCAGCAGCGGCAGCAGGAGCAGGCCCAGCAACGGCGCGAGGCGCATGTCAGTCGGCCGGCGGCGGCGGCGCCAGCACTTCGCGGCTGCCGTTGGCCTCCAGCGGGCCGACGATGCCGGCGGCCTCCATGGCCTCCACCAGGCGGGCGGCGCGGTTGTAGCCGATCTTGAGCCGGCGCTGGACGCCGGAGATGGAGGCGCGGCGGGTCTCGGTGACGATGCGCACGGCCTCGTCGTAGAGCGGGTCCTGCTCGGCGTCGCCGCCCTCGCCGCCCCCCAGGCCGGGCACGTTGGCCTCGCCCTCGGCCGGTTCCTGCAGCACCTCCTCGATGTAGGCCGGGCGCCCGCGGCGCTTGAGCTCGTCCACCACCTTGTGCACCTCGTGGTCGGCGACGAAGGCGCCATGCACGCGCATGGGCACGGCGGTGCCCGGCGGCAGGTAGAGCATGTCGCCGTGGCCCAGGAGCTGCTCGGCGCCGATCTGGTCGAGGATGGTGCGCGAGTCGGCGCGGGCCGAGACCTGGAACGCGATGCGGGTGGGAATGTTGGCCTTGATGAGGCCGGTGAGCACGTCCACCGACGGGCGCTGGGTGGCGAGGATGAGGTGGATGCCCGAGGCCCGGGCCTTCTGCGCCAGGCGCGCGATGAGCTCCTCCACCTTCTTGCCCACGATCATCATCATGTCGGCCAGCTCGTCCACCACCACCACGATGTAGGGCAGCGGGGTGAGCGCCGGCGCGGTGTCGTCCTCCCCCACCGGCTCGTAGAAGGGATCGAGGATGGGCCGGCCGGCGGCCGCCGCGTCGCTCACCTTGCGGTTGAAGCCGTTGATGTTGCGCACCTTGAGGTGGGCCATGAGCTTGTAGCGGCGCTCCATCTCCGCCACGCACCAGCGGAAGGCATTGGCCGCCTCCTTCATGTCGGTGACCACCGGCGCCAGCAGGTGGGGAATGCCGTCGTAGACCGACAGCTCCAGCATCTTGGGATCGATGAGGATCAGGCGCACCTGGTCGGCGCCGGCGTTGTAGAGAATGGACAGCAGCATGGCGTTGAGCGCCACCGACTTGCCGGCGCCGGTGGTGCCGGCCACCAGCAGGTGCGGCATGCGCGCCAGGTCGGCCACCACCGGCTCGCCGCTGATGTCCTTGCCCAGGGCCAGGGTCAGGGGCGAGGCCGCCTCCTCGAAGGCGCGCGAGCGCAGCACCTCCGACAGCCGCACCGTCTCGCGCACCTCATTGGGCACCTCCAGGCCGATGGTGGTGCGGCCCGGGATCACCTCCACCACGCGCACGCTGATGGCCGACAGGGAGCGGGCCAGGTCCTTGGCTAGGTTGGTGATCTGGCTCACCTTCACCCCCGGTGCCGGCTGCAGCTCGAAGCGGGTGATGACGGGGCCCGGGTGCACCGCCACCACTTCAACGCTGATGCCGAAGTCGGCCAGCTTGAGCTCCACCTGGCGCGACATGGCCTCCAGCGCCTCGTCGGACAGGCGGTGGACGTTGGGCTCGGGCTCGTCCAGCAGCGCCAGCGGCGGCAGCTCGCCGTCGGAGGCGATCTCGAACAGGGGCACCTGGCGCTCGCGCTCCACCCGCTCGCCCGGCTCCACCCGGGCCACGGTGGGCTCGATGCGCGGCGGCGGCCGCCGCGCCTTCTGCTTCTTGACCACGGCCACGCGCTCGCGCGCGGCCTCCTCGCGTGCCTGCCGCGCGCGCCGCTCGCCCCAGCGGCGGCCCACCGCCGCCAGCCCCCGGCGCGCCCCGTCCAGCAGGGCCAGGGTGGCGGCCCCGGTGAGGTCCATGAGGCGGATCCAGGACAGGTGCGTGAACAGGGTGACCCCGGTGAGAAACCCGCCCAGGAGCAGCAGGGTCGCGCCCAGGGGACTGAAGGCCGCGGCCATGCCCTGCCCCACCAGGTCGCCCAGGATGCCGCCGGCGCCCACGGGGAGGCCGCCGCCGGCGTGGTGCAGCGCGGCCAGGCCGCAGCCGGTGGCCAGGGTCAGCAGAAACCCCCCGCCGCGCAGGGCCACCGCCCGCGGGTCCGCCGGGCCGTCGGCGCGCAGGCCGCGGTAGATGAGCCAGCCGGCGTAGGCCAGCATGACCGGGAACAGGTAGGCCATGTAGCCGAACAGGCTCAGGAAGACGTCGGCGAACCAGGCCCCCGCGGGGCCGCCCAGGTTGCGCACCGGGGCGCCGGTGCCGCTGTGGGACCAGCCCGGGTCGCCCGGGTGGTAGGTGGCCAGGGCCAGCAGCAGGTAGGCGGCGGTGAAGCCCGACACCACCAGCGCCCCCTCCTTGATGCCGCGCCGCAGGTGGCCCGCCAGCGGGGCCCCCGACGGGGCCTTCTTGTGAGTTGCCTGGGCCAAGATTCAGTTAATTCTGTTTCTCAAGAAACGTTCACAAGCTACTAAATATACAGGCCATTTACAAGAGAGAACCCGCCTCAGGCGGCCTCGCGCAGGGCCGGGTGCACCACCTCCCCGCCGCGCACGTTGACCCCCGCGGCCAGGGCCGGGTCCTGCTCCCAGCCGGGCCGGGCCAGGCGCAGGACATAGGGTACCAGAGCCGCGGACAGGGCCTGGGACGCGCTGCGCGGCACCGCCCCCGGCATGTTGGTGACCCCGAAGTGCACCACCCCCTCCCAGACGAAGGCGGGCCGCTCCCAGTCCGTGGGCCGGGTGGTCTCGATGCAGCCGCCCTGGTCCACCGAGATGTCCACCACCACCGCGCCCGGGCGCATGGCCCGCACCATGTCGGCGCTCACCAGGCGGGGCGCGCGGCGGCCGGGCACCAGCACCGCGCCCACCAGCAGGTCGGCCGCGCGCACCGCCTCGGCCACGGTGTCGGCGAAGGGATGCAGGGCGGTGACGTTGGGCCCCAGGGCGCGCATGGCCGCCATGCGCTCGCGGCGGCGCTCCAGCACCGTGACCTCCGCGCCCAGGGCCGCGGCCACCGCGGCGGCGTTGCCGCCGGCGTTGCCGGCGCCCAGAATCACCACCCGGCCGCGCTCCGCCGCCGGCAGCCCGCCCAGCAGGATCCCGCGCCCGCCCCGGTAGTGGTGCAGCAGGGTGGCCCCGTACTGGACCGCGATGCGCCCGGCGATGTCGCTCATGGGCGCCAGCAGGGGCAGGCGGCCGTCGGCCTCGGCCACCGTCTCGAAGGCCACCGCGGTGAGGCCGATGTCCTGCAGCGCGCGGGTCAGCTCCGGCGCCGCCGCCAGGTGGAGAAAGGAGAACAGCAGGTGATGGGGCCGCAGCCGCTCCAGCTCCTCCGGCTGGGGCTCTTTCACCTTGACGATCATCTCCGCCCGCCGGTAGAGGGCGTCGGCATCGGCCACCACCTCCACGCCCGCGGCCGCGTAGTCGCCGTCGCCGTAGCCCGCCAGCCGCCCGGCGCCGGCCTCCATGAGCACCTCGTGACCGTGACGGACCAGCTCGCCGGCAGCGGCGGGAATGAGCGCCACCCGCCCTTCCTGCACCTTGACCTCGCGCGGGATTCCGATTCGCATGCCGCCGATCCTTTACCCTGCCGACCGCTTTCCGTATATTGACTGCCGCGCGCGGACCCCGTTCCGCGCCGGCCCGTTCTTTCGTGCGACCACGACGAACCCGGAGGACATGGCGCCGGGCCAGCGAGCCGGCCGCCCGCTTCGCTATTGGAGTCTAACACATGAGTGAAACCAGGCACTGCCGTCTGCTCATCGTCGGTTCCGGCCCCGCCGGCTACACCGCGGCGGTCTACGCCGCGCGCGCCAACCTGGAACCCGTACTGGTCACAGGGCTGGAACAGGGCGGCCAGCTCATGACCACCACCGACGTGGACAACTGGCCCGGCGACGCCGAGGGCGTGCAGGGGCCGGAACTCATGGAGCGCATGAAAAAGCACGCCGAGCGCTTCGGCACCGACATCGTCTTCGACCACATCAACCAGGTGGACCTCAAGACCCGGCCCTTCCGCCTCACCGGCGACAGCGGCAGCTACACCTGCGACGCCCTCATCATCGCCACCGGGGCCTCGGCCAAGTACCTGGGCCTGCCGTCGGAGGAGAAGTTCCGCGGGCGGGGGGTCTCGGCCTGTGCCACCTGCGACGGCTTCTTCTACAAGGGCAAGCCGGTGGCGGTCATCGGCGGCGGCAACACCGCGGTGGAGGAAGCCCTGTACCTGGCCAACATCGCCTCCCACGTCACCGTCGTACACCGGCGCGACCGGTTCCGGTCGGAGAAGATCCTGGCCGACCAGCTCATGGAGAAGGCCAGGAACGGCAACGTGACCATCGAGTGGAACCACGTCCTGGACGAAGTGCTGGGCGACGACTCCGGGGTGACCGGCATCCGCATCAAGTCCACCACCGGCGACGACACCAAGGAACTGGCGGTGGACGGCGTGTTCATCGCCATCGGCCACAAGCCCAACACCGACATCTTCGAGGGCCAGCTCGAGATGGATCACGGCTACATCAAGGTCAGGAGCGGCACCGAGGGCAACGCCACCGCCACCAGCGTCGAGGGCGTGTTCGCCGCCGGCGACGTCATGGACCACGTCTACCGCCAGGCCATCACCTCCGCCGGCACCGGCTGCATGGCGGCCCTGGATGCCGAGCGCTACCTGGACAGCCTGGAGAAGGGGAGCTAGGGACCGGGGGCTGGCTGCCGGATTTCCATCCTCCCTGGCCCCGGTCCTTTCCGTGGCAGAGGACAGCAACCCGCAGGGTGCATCACTGTGCCATCATGCGCTTCGGGTTCCGGGGATCACGGTCCGGCCGCAGGAGCGGTTATCGGCTGCGCGTCCCCGGGTTGACCCCCTCACCCTGTCCCTCTCCCGGAGGGAGAGGGGACCGTCATTCGGAGGACGGAGGACGGAAGACGGAGGACCGAAGAAGACAGGGGACCAGAGACAGTACCGTGTAGGGTGTGATGGCAAAGCCATCGCACCGCCTGCCCGGTGCCCATTTGATCCCCTCACCCTGTCCCTCTCCCGGAGGGAGTGGGGACCGTTTTTTCGCACACGGTGAAGTTTCGATGCCGCAACTGATTTTTCCACCCCCCTCTCCCCCGCATCGCGGGGGAGAGGGCCGGGGTGAGGGGGTGTGCACCGGGCGGATTCCCCGCACGCCACGGCCGACGAGCGCGGGGCAGGGATGCCCCGCCCGCAAACCGAGCGCGCACGCGCCTGGACATCGGCACGGCTGCAACCCGGCATCTGACATCTGACATCCGGCATGGACCTCCGCTTCGTCGACGGGCTCGAGACGGTGCCGGCGGCGGCGTGGAACGCCCTGGTGCCCGGCGGCAACCCCTTCGTGCGCCACGAGTTCCTGCTGGCGCTGGAGCGCCACGGCTGCGCGGGGGAGCGCTTCGGCTGGATCCCGCGCCACCTGCTGGCCTTCGACGGCGACCGCCTCGTGGGCGCGGTGCCGCTCTACGCCAAGGACAACTCCTACGGCGAGTTCGTGTTCGACTGGGCCTGGGCCGATTTCTGGGAGCGCCACGGCAGGCGCTACTATCCCAAGCTGGTGGCCGCCTCGCCCTACTCGCCGGTGACCGGGCCGCGGCTGCTGGTGCACCCCGAGGCCGGGCGGGAGGCGGTCACGGCCGCCCTGGCCGGGGCGCTGGTGGAGGAGACCCGTCGCGGGGGCTTTTCCGGCGTCCACGTGCTGTTCCCGCCGCGGGAGGAGAACGAGGCCCTGGAGCGGGCGGGCTGGATGCGGCGCCTGGGCTGCCAGTTCCACTGGCACAACCGGGGCTGGCGCGACTTCGACGACTTCCTCGACGCCTTCACCTCGCGCCGGCGCAAGGCCATCCGGCGCGAGCGACGCCGGGTGCGCGAGGCGGGGGTGGAATTCGAGGTCCTGGAGAGTCCCGGCATCGACCACGAGCACTGGGCCCGTTTCCACCGGTTCTACGCCGGCACCTTCCACCGCAAGGGCGGCGTCCCCACCCTCACCCCCGGCTTCTTCGAGGAGATCAACCGCACCCTGCCGGGCGGAGTGGTGCTCGTCGAGGCCCGCCGTGCCGGCCGCGTCATCGCCGCCGCCCTGTGCCTGCGCGACGGCCACGCCCTCTACGGGCGCCACTGGGGCAGCGACGAATTCATCGACGGGCTGCACTTCGAGACCTGCTACTACCAGGGCCTGGACTACTGCCTGCGCCACGGCCTGGCCCGCTTCGAGCCCGGCGCCCAGGGCGAGCACAAGGTCCCGCGCGGCTTCGAGCCGGTGGCCACCCATTCCGCCCACTGGGTGGCCGACGAGGCCCTGCGTCCCGCGGTGGCCGACTTCGTCCGGCACGAGGCGCGCGCGGTGGCCGACTACATGGCCACGCTGCGGGCCGACCTGCCGTGGCGCCAGGGGGCGCCCGCGCCGTGATCCTGGAACCGGTCTGGCTGGACCCGCGCGATCCCACCTGGTTCCCGCCGCCGGAGCAGGCGTTGCGGGACCCCGACGGGCTGCTGGCGGTGGGCGGCGACCTGTCGCCGGAGCGGCTGCTGGCGGCCTACCGCCGCGGGATCTTTCCCTGGTACTCGGAGCACCAGCCCATCCTGTGGTGGTCGCCGGACCCGCGCCTGGTCCTGTTGCCGCGCAACCTGCACGTCTCGCGCAGCCTGCGCAAGACCCTGCGCCGGCGGCCCTTCGACATCACCCTGGACGCGGCGTTCGAGGAGGTGATCCATGCCTGCGCCCAGCCGCGGCGCGGCGAGTCCGGCACCTGGATCACGGAGGAAATGCGCCATGCCTACACCCGCCTGCACCGGCTGGGCCGGGCCCACTCGGTGGAGGCGTGGCAGGACGGGCGCCTGGCAGGCGGCCTCTACGGGGTGGCCATGGGCCGGGTGTTCTTCGGCGAGTCC
>JALSIK010000387.1 GCA_026990045.1 Chromatiales bacterium
GCGGTATCTACTATGGTGGCCAGGTGGCCGCCCCGGTCTTCTCCCGGGTGATGGCCGGCGCCCTGCGCCTGCTGGGTGTGGCCCCCGACGCGGCGCCGGCCCATCCCGTGCGCCTGGCCGCCCTCGGCCGGCCCGACACGGAGGCCACGCCATGATGGCCGGCATCCATACCCGTTACCGTTTCAGTCTCGGCGCCCTGCTGCAGGATCTGCTGCCGGTGCCCGAGGCGGCCGATCGGCCCGTCACCGGCCTGTGCGCCGACAGTCGCGAGGTCCAGCCGGGGGATCTGTTCATCGCCCGTCGCGGCCTGCGGGTGGACGGGGCCGACTTCATCGACAAGGCCCTCGAGCGCGGCGCGGTGGCCGCCCTGTGGGAGCCGCAGCCGGGCGTGGCAGCGGTGCCGGTGGCCTGGCGGCATCCGGCCAGCGGCACGCCCGTGCCGGTGCTGGCCATGCCCGATCTGGCCGACAGGCTCGGCGAGATCGCCGACCGCTTCTACGCCAACCCCTCCCGCGCCCTCACCATCACCGGGATCACCGGCACCAATGGCAAGACCTCGGTGAGCCATTTCCTGGCCCACGCCCTCTCGGGCGAGACGCCCTGGGGCGTGATCGGCACCCTCGGCACGGGCCTGGCGGGCGAGCTGACGCCGGCCACCCACACCACGCCCGACGTGATCCGCCTGCATCGCGCCCTGGCCGAGCTGCGCGAGTCGGGCGCGGCCGGGGTGGCCATGGAGGTCAGCTCCCACGCCCTGGATCAGCACCGGGTGGACCGGGTGCGTTTCGATTTTGCCGTGTTCACCAACCTCAGCCGCGACCATCTCGACTACCACGGCGACATGGCCAGCTATGCCGCGGCCAAACGCCGCCTGTTCCACTGGCCGGAACTGCGTGGCGCCGTGATCAATGTGGACGATTCGGCCGGGCGCGAGATCGCCACGGCCCTGCCGCCGGCGCTGCCGGTCCTGCGCTACGGCCTCGATCCCGCCCGCGCGCCGGATCTGCTCGCCCGCCACGTGACGCTCACCCCCCAGGGCCTGCAGGCCGAGGTGGTCACCCCGGCGGGGGAGGGGCTCCTGACGGCGCCCCTGCTCGGCCGTTTCAACGTGGCCAACCTGCTGGCGACCCTCGGCGTGCTGCTGATGCACGAACTGCCCCTGGAAACCGCCCTGGCGCGCCTGGCCACGGTGCCGTCGGTGCCGGGGCGCATGGAGCGCTTCGGCGGAGCAGGCCGGCCGCAGGTGGTGGTGGATTACGCCCATACCCCCGATGCGCTTGCCCAGGTGCTCACGGCCCTGCGGGAGCACCGGCCGGCGCGTCTGGTCTGCGTGTTCGGCTGCGGTGGCGATCGGGACCGGGGCAAGCGCCCGCTCATGGGCGAGGTGGCCGAGCGCCTGGCCGATCGGGTGATCGTCACCGACGACAATCCGCGCAGCGAGGATCCGGCCCGCATCCGGGCCGAGATCCTGGCCGGCATGGCCCGCCCCGAGGAAGTGGCCACCATCGGCGACCGGCGGGCGGCCATCCAGCGCGCGGTGGCCGAAGCCGGGGCCGGCGACATCGTGCTGGTGGCCGGCAAGGGCCACGAGAACTGGCAGATCCTGGCCGCGGGCCGGATCCCCTTCAGTGACGCGGACGAGGTGCGGGCCGCGCTGGAGTCCTGGCGATGAACACGGTGTCGAATTCCGGCAAGCCATGCGGCTTCGCCCTGACCCTGGCCGAGGCGACCGCGGCCCTTGGTGCCCGGCGCGAGGGTGCCGACGTGCTGCTGCGCGGCGTGTGCACCGACACTCGCCGCCTGCAGCCGGGCCAGCTCTTCGTGGCCCTGCAGGGGCCCAACTTCGACGGCCACGACTTCGTGCCCGCCGCCCTCGAGGCGGGGGCCGCCGCCTGCCTGGTGAACCGGCCGGTGGCCAGCCCGGCCATCGTGGTGGGAGACACCCGCCGCGCCCTGGGCGAGCTGGCCCGGGCCTGGCGCCAGCGCTTCTCCCTGCCGCTGGTCGCCGTCACCGGCAGCAACGGCAAGACCACCGTCAAGGAGATGCTGGCGGCGATCCTCGCCAGCGGTGGCCCGACCCTGGCCACCCGCGGCAACCTGAACAACGACATCGGCGTGCCCCTGACCCTGTTCGAGCTGGACGGGGCCCACCGCGCAGCCGTGGTGGAGATGGGCGCCAACCATCCGGGCGAGATCGCCTGGCTGGTCTCCCTGGCCCGGCCCGGCGTGGCCCTGGTGACCAACGCCGGGCCGGCCCACCTGGAAGGCTTCGGCAGCCTCGAGGGCGTGGCCCGCGCCAAGGGCGAGATCTTCGCCGGCCTGCCGGCGGACGCTACCGCCGTCATCAACGCCGACGACACCTACGCGCCGCTGTGGCGGGAACTGGCCGCCGGGCGCCGGATCGTCAGCTTCGGTCTGCGCCAGCCGGCCGACGTGAGCGCCGAGTGGCAGGCCACCGGCCGCGGCAGCCGGCTGCGGGTGCACACCCCCGCAGGCGACTTCGAGACCGATCTCCCCCTGCCCGGCGAGCACAACGTGATGAACGCCCTGGCTGCCACTGCCGCCGCCCTGGCCGCCGGCGTCTCCCCGCAGAACGTGGCCCGGGGGCTGGCCGGGGTGCGCGCCGCGCCGGGGCGGCTGCAGATCCGCTCCGGCCCGGCGGGCAGCACCCTGATCGACGACACCTACAACGCCAACCCCGCCTCCCTCGCGGCGGCCCTGCGGGTGCTGCAGGATTTCCCGGGCCGGCATCTGCTGGCCCTGGGCGACATGGGCGAGCTGGGACCGGAGGCCGAGGCCCTGCACGCCGAGGCCGGCCGCCTGGCCCGCGAGGCCGGCGTCGCCCGGCTGGTGGCGGTGGGCCCCATGGCCGCGGCGGCCGCCGCGGCCTTCGGTCCGGGAGCGGAACGCTGTGCCGATCGGGCCCAGGCCGTGGCGCTGCTGCGCGAGGAACTGGGCCGCGACGACGTGCTGCTGGTCAAGGGCTCGCGGGCCAGCCGCATGGACGAAGTGATCAGCGCGCTGGACGGGGAGGCCTGAACCGATGCTCTACCATCTCGCCCAGCTCCTGCAGGACTTCTACAGCGGCTTCAACGTCTTCAACTACCTGACGTTCCGGGCCATTCTTGGCGTGCTCACCGCCCTGCTCATCTCCCTGCTCATCGGCCCGCGGATGATCCGCAAGCTGACCCAGTACAACATCGGCCAGACCGTGCGCGACGACGGCCCCGAGACCCACTTCAGCAAGGCCGGCACGCCAACCATGGGCGGGGCCCTGATTCTGGTGGCCATCGGGGTCTCCACCCTGCTGTGGTCGGATCTCACCAACCGCTATACCTGGGTGGTGCTGGCGGTGACCTTCGCCTTCGGCGTGATCGGCTGGATCGACGACTACAGGAAACTGGTCAAGCGCGATCCGAAGGGGCTCATCGCCCGTTACAAGTACGCCGCCCAGTCGTGCGTGGCCCTGGTGGTGGCCGTCTACCTGTATGTCTCCGCTTCGCCGGTGGAGACCCAGCTCATCGTGCCGGTATTCAAGAACCTGGTGTTCCAGCTTGGCCCGGTCGCCTTCGTGCTGCTGACCTACTTCGTGATCGTCGGGGCCTCCAACGCGGTCAATCTCACCGACGGCCTGGACGGTCTGGCCATCCTGCCCACGGTGATGGTGGGCGGCGCACTGGGCGTGTTCGCCTACCTGTCGGGCCACTCGGTGTTCGCCGACTATCTGGCCATTCCCTACATTCCCGGTGTGGGCGAGCTGGTGATCTTCTGCGGCGCGCTGGTTGGCGCCGGCCTCGGTTTCCTGTGGTTCAACACCTACCCGGCCCAGGTGTTCATGGGCGACGTGGGCGCGCTGGCGCTGGGCGCGGCGCTCGGCACCGTGGCGGTGCTGGTACGCCAGGAACTGGTGTTGTTCATCATGGGCGGGGTGTTCGTGATGGAGACCGTCTCGGTGATCCTGCAGGTGGGCTCCTACAAGCTCACCGGCAAGCGGATCTTCCGCATGGCGCCCCTGCATCACCATTTCGAACTCAAGGGCTGGCCCGAACCCCGGGTCATCGTGCGCTTCTGGATCATTACCGTGATCCTGGTGCTGGTGGGGCTGGCCACGTTGAAGGTGCGCTGAAGTCATGTTGCGATTTTCCGGTCATTCGCTCAATGCGCGCACGGAGTTCTCCGACCTCGAGGGCGGATCAGATGGATGTTCTCTGCCCGAGGTCGGCCGGAAATCGGCGAGAGATGTTTAGGGCGATGCATGTGACGAGCCGCAAATCACAGTCTGCGCATGATGGTTCTTGGCAAGGCCGCCGGGTACTGGTGGTGGGCCTCGGGGCCAGCGGCCTGTCGGCGGCCCGCTACCTGGCCGCCCGCGGCGCCGAGGTGGCGGTCACCGATACCCGTGCCAACCCGCCGGGCCTCGCCGCCCTGCGCGCCGAGCTGCCGCAGGTGCCGGTGGCGGCCGGCGGCTTCGACGCCGAGGCCTTCGCCCGGGCCGAGACCCTGGTGGTCAGCCCCGGGGTCAGCGTGCAGGCGCCGCTGATCGCCGAGGCCCGGGCCCGCGGCGCCGAGGTGCTCGGCGACATCGAGCTGTTCGCCCGCGTGAACACCGCCCCGGTGGTGGCCATCACCGGCTCCAACGGCAAGTCCACCGTCACCACCCTGGTGGCGCGCATGGCCGAGGCCTCCGGGCTGATCACCGGACTCGGCGGCAACATCGGCACGCCGGCCCTGGAACTGCTGGAAGGCGAGCCGAAGGAGCTGCAGGTGCTGGAGCTGTCCAGCTTCCAGCTCGAGACCACCGACAGCCTGCGCCCGGTGGCCGCCGCGCTGCTCAATCTCAGCGCCGATCACCTGGATCGCTATGCCGGCTTGGCCGACTACACCGCCGCCAAGACCCGGATCTACCACGGCGCCGAGACCCTGGTGGTCAACCGCGACGATCCCCGCGTGATGGCCACCCTCGAGGCGGTGACCCACGGCCAGGCGGTGATCACCTTCGGCCTCGGCGCACCGGAGAACAACGACTTCGGGCTGCGCGAGGTGGACGGCGAGACCTGGCTGTGCCGGGGCAGGGAGAACCTGCTGCCCGCCGCGGCGCTCAAGCTGGCCGGCCGCCACAACCTGGCCAACGCCCTGGCGGCGCTGGCCCTGGGCCACGCCGCCGGTCTCAAGCTGCCGGCCATGCTGGCGGCGCTGCGCGAGTTTCCGGGCCTGCCCCATCGCACCCAGTGGGTGGCCGAGCGGGACGGGGTCACCTTCGTCAACGATTCCAAGGCCACCAACGTGGGCGCCGCGCTGGCGGCCATCGAGGGCCTGGCCGCGCAGCGCCTCGTGCTCATCGCCGGCGGGCAGGGCAAGGGCCAGGACTTCATGCCCCTGCGCGAGGCGGTGGCCCGGCGCTGCCGCGCCGTGCTGCTGATCGGCGAAGACGCCCCGAAGCTGGCCGCGGCGCTCGAAGGCAGCGTGCCGCTCGAGACCCTGCCGGATCTCGCGGCGGCAGTGCGCCGCGCCGCCGAACTGGCCGAGGCCGGCGATGCGGTGCTGCTCTCGCCGGCCTGCGCCAGCTTCGACCAGTTCAGCGGTTTCGCCGAGCGGGGCGAGCGCTTCGCCGCCGCGGTGGAGGGCCTGTCATGAACGCCCAGGCCGTCCCCGCCGCCGTCTCCCGCAGCCGGCGCAAGAGCGCCGCCGAGCGTCGCCGCCCGGCCGCCGGGCCCGATCGGGCCCTGCTGCTGGCGGTGCTGGTGCTGGTGGGGCTGGGCCTGGTGATGGTCGCCTCGGCCTCCACCGCCATCGCCGAACGCCATGCCGGCGATCCCTTCTTCTATCTGTGGCGCCAGCTCGCCTTCGCCGGCCTGGGGGCTCTGCTGGCGGTCGGCGTGTGGCACCTGCCGCTGCGCCTCTGGCAGCAGGCCGGCCCCTGGCTGATGCCGCTGGGCGTGTTCCTGCTGCTGCTGGTGTTCGTGCCGGGCCTCGGCCGGGAGGTCAACGGCAGCCAGCGCTGGGTGCATCTGGGGCCGGTCAACCTCCAGGTCTCCGAATTCGTCAAGCTGTTCGTGATCCTCTACCTGGCCGGCTATCTGGTGCGCCACCAGGCGGCGGTGCGCACCAGTCTGGGGGGCTTCCTGCGTCCCCTGGCCCTGCTGCTGATCTTCGCCATGCTCCTGCTCCTGCAGCCCGACTACGGCGCCGCCGCGGTGATGCTGATGACCGCCATGGGCATGATGTGGCTGGGTGGCGCGCGGCTCTTCCAGTTCCTGCTGCTTTTGGCCGGCCTGGCCGGCTCCCTGGCCCTGCTGGCCTGGGTCTCGCCCTACCGCATGGAACGGCTCACCGCCTTCCTCAATCCCTGGGCCGATCCCTTCGACAGCGGCTTCCAGCTCACCCAGGCACTGATCGCCTTCGGCCGCGGCGAGTGGTTCGGCGTCGGCCTCGGCGCCTCGGTGCAGAAACTCTTCTACCTGCCGGAGGCCCACACCGACTTCCTGTTCGCGGTGCTGGCCGAGGAACTGGGGCTGGTGGCGGTGCTGGCGGTGATCGGCCTGTTCGGCTTCATCGTGCTGCGGGCCATGGCCATCGGCCGGCGCGCCGAGGAGCGGGATTTGCCCTTCCAGGCCTTCGTCGCCTACGGCATCGGGATCTGGATCGGCCTGCAGGCCTTCATCAACCTGGGCGTGAACATGGGCGTGCTGCCCACCAAGGGGCTGACCCTGCCGCTGATGAGCTATGGCGGCAGCTCCCTGGTGGTGATGGGCATCGCCGTGGCCCTGCTGCTGCGGGTGGATCGGGAAACCCGCCAGGCGGGGCAGGGGGCGCGGCCATGGTAGCGCGGGTGCTGATCATGGCCGGTGGCACCGGCGGCCACGTGTTCCCGGCCCTGGCCGTGGCCCGGCTGCTGCGCGAGCAGGGCGTGGAGGTCACCTGGCTGGGCACCCGCCGCGGGCTCGAGGCGCGGGTCGTGCCCGCGGCCGGCTTCCCCATCGAATTCATCGACGTGGCCGGCCTGCGCGGCAAGGGCGCGCTGGGCTGGCTGCTGGCGCCGTGGCGCCTGATCCGCGCCACCTGGCAGGCGCTCGGCGTCTGCCGCCGCAGCCGCGCCGGCGCGGTACTGGGCCTGGGCGGTTTCGTCACCGGCCCCGGCGGGGTGGCCGCCTGGCTGCTGCGCCGGCCGCTGGTGATCCACGAACAGAATGCGGTGGCCGGCCTCACCAACCGCCTGCTGGCGCGCCTGGCCCGGCGGGTGCTGGAAGCCTTCCCCGGCAGTTTCCCGGCGGGGGTGGCCGCCGAGACCGTGGGCAATCCGGTGCGCGAGGAGATCGTCGCCCTGCCGTCTCCGGCCGAGCGCTTCGCCGGGCGCACGGGGCCGCTGCGGCTGCTGATCGTCGGCGGCAGCCTGGGCGCCGCCGCCCTCAACGAGATGGTGCCTGCGGCGCTGACGAAAGTGGCCGGCACCTACAACCTGCAGATCCGCCACCAGGCGGGTCGCGGCAAGGCGGTGCCGGCCCGCGCGGCCTATGCCCGGGCCGGGCTCGAGGCCGAGGTGGGCGAGTTCATCGACGACATGGCCGAAGCCCTCGGCTGGGCCGACATCGTGATCTGCCGCGCCGGCGCACTGACCGTCTCCGAGCTGGCCGCCGCGGGCCTGGGCGCGGTGCTGGTGCCCTATCCCCACGCGGTGGACGATCACCAGACCCGCAACGCCCTGTATCTGAGCGAGGCCGGGGCGGCCCGCCTGCTGCTGCAGGCGGAGATGAGCGCCGACCATCTGGCCGCGCTGCTCGAGGATCTGTTCGCGAGGGGCCGCGAGGGCCTGCAGGCGATGGCCGAGTCGGCCCGCCGCCTGGCCCGGCCCGAGGCCACGCGCAAGGTGGCCGCCGCCTGTCTGGAGGTGCAGCATGGCTAGTTACGGACGTCGGGCCACCGACACGGTTCGCGGCGAGCCGGGGCTGGGCCGCCTGCGGCGCATCCATTTCGTCGGCATCGGCGGGGTGGGCATGAGCGGCATCGCCGAGGTGCTGCTCAATCTGGGCTACGAGATCAGCGGCTCGGATCTGCGCGAGAACCCGGTCACCCGCCGCCTCGCCGAACTGGGCGCCGAGATCCACATCGGCCATGCCGAGGAAAACATCGCCGGCGCCAGCGTGGTGGTGACCTCCAGCGCCGTGTGGGCCGACAACCCGGAAGTGGTGGCCGCCCACGAGCGGCGCATCCCGGTGGTGCCGCGGGCCGAGATGCTCGCCGAGCTGATGCGCTTCCGCTACGGCATCGCGGTGGCCGGCACCCACGGCAAGACCACCACCACCTCGCTGGTGGCCAGCACCCTCGCCGAGGGCGGGGTGGATCCCACCTTCGTCATCGGGGGGCGGCTCAACAGTGCCGGCAGCAACGCCCGCCTGGGCACCGGCCGTTACCTGGTGGCCGAGGCCGACGAGTCCGACGCCTCCTTCATGCACCTGCAGCCGATGATGGCGGTGGTCACCAACATCGACGCCGATCACATGGAAACCTACGGCGGCGACTTCGAGCGCCTGCGCGCCACCTTCGTCGAGTTCCTGCACCATCTGCCCTTCTACGGCCAGGCCATCCTCTGCCTGGACGATCCGGAAGTGCGCCGCATCCTGCCCGAGATCAACCGCCCGGTGACCACCTACGGCTTCGCCGAGGGCGCCGACGTGCGCGCCGAGGCCCTGCGCCAGGAGGGCACCCGCACCCATTTCACCGTGCGCCTGCCGGACGGCGAACGGCTGGATGTCACCCTCAACCTGCCGGGCCGGCACAACGTGCAGAACGCCCTGGCGGCGATTGCCGTGGCGCGCGAGATCGGCATCGGGCACGAGGCCATCGCCCGCGCCCTGGCCGGCTTCCAGGGCATCGGCCGCCGCTTCCAGATCTACGGCGAATATGCCACCCCCCAGGGCACGGTGCTGCACGTGGACGACTACGGCCATCACCCCCGCGAGGTCGCGGCCACCATCGAGGCCATCCGCCAGGGCTGGCCCGGACGGCGCCTGGTGCTGGCCTTCCAGCCCCATCGCTACACCCGCACCCGGGACCTGTTCGAAGACTTCACCCGGGTGCTCTCGGAGGTGGACGCCCTGGCGCTGCTGGAGGTCTATCCCGCCGGCGAGGCGCCCATCGCCGGCGCCGACGGCCGCGCCCTGACCCGGGCCATTCGCGCCCGCGGCCAGGTGGAGCCGGTATTCGTGGCCACGCTCGAGGAACTGGCCCCGGTGCTGCGCGGCATGCTGCGCGAGGGCGACATCCTCCTGACCCTGGGCGCCGGCAGCATCGGCGCCGAGGCGGGGCGGCTGCGCGCAGCGCTGGAGGGCGACGCATGATGGCGGCCACCCGCAACAGCCTGCGCGGCGAGCTGCGGCATGACGAGCCGATGGCCCGGCACGTCTCCTGGCGCGCCGGCGGCCCCGCCCGTCGGCTCTACATGCCGGCCGATGCCGAGGATCTGGGCGCCTTCCTGGCCGGC
>JALSIK010000388.1 GCA_026990045.1 Chromatiales bacterium
TGCGCGACAGCACGGCGAGGTCGTCCACCGCCACCCGCTCGTCCACCTGGTGGATGGTGGCGTTGACCGGGCCCAGCTCCACCACCTGGGCCCCGGTGGGGGCGATGAAGCGCCCGTCGGAGGTGCCGCCGGCGGTGGACAGCTCCGGCTCGCGTCCGGTGACGGCGGCCACGGCCTCGCGCGCGGCGGCCACCAGTTCACCGGCCGGGGTGAGAAAGGGCTGGCCGGACAGGCGCCAGTCCAGGGTGTAGTCCAGGCCGTGCCGCGCGAGCACCGTTTCCACCTCTCGCCGCAGCTGCGCCTCGGTCACCTCGGTGGAGAAGCGGAAGTTGAACAGCACCGTCAGCTCGCCGGGGATGACGTTCTCGGTGCCGTCGCCGGCGTGAACGTGGGCGATCTGGAAGGTGGTGGGTGGAAAGAAGGCGTTGCCCCGGTCCCACTCCCGCGCCGCCAGCTCGGCCAGCGCCGGCAGGGCCTCGTGCACCGGGTTGCGCGCCAGGTGAGGATAGGCCACGTGGCCCTGGACCCCGCGCACGGTGAGGCGGCCGGTGAGGGAGCCGCGGCGGCCGTTCTTGATGGTGTCGCCCACGGCCCCGCTGCTGGAGGGCTCGCCCACCAGGCACCAGTCCATGTGCTCGCCCCGTGCCTGCAGCGCCTCCACCACCCGCACGGTGCCGTCCACCGCCGGGCCCTCCTCGTCGGAGGTGACGAGAAAGCCGATGCTGCCGCGGTGGCCGGGGTGGGCGGCGATGAAGCGCTCGCAGGCGGTGACCATGGCGGCCAGCGAGCCCTTCATGTCCGCCGCGCCGCGCCCCCACAGCATGCCCTCGGCCACCGTGGGTTCGAAGGGCGGGAAGCGCCAGGCCGCCGCGTCTCCCGGCGGCACCACGTCGGTGTGGCCGGCGAACACGAACAGCGGACCGCTGCTGCCGCGCCGGGCCCACAGGTTGCTCACCTCGCCGCAGGGCATGGGCTCGGCGGCGAACCCGCAGGCGGCCAGGCGCCGGGCGATGATCTCCTGGCAGCCGGCATCGTCCGGCGTCACCGAGGGCCGGGCGATGAGGGCCTCGGCCAGGGCCAGGGTCTCGGGGTCGGCCGGCGCGTTCATGCCGGCGGCCTAGATGTTGCGCAGCAGTTCGTTGATGCCCACCTTGGCCCGGGTCTTGTCGTCCACCCGCTTGACGATGACGGCACAGTAGAGGCTGTAGCGGCCGTCCTTGGACGGCAGGCTGCCGGGCACCACCACCGCGCCGGCCGGGACCCGGCCGTAGAGGATCTCGCCGCTCTCGCGGTCGTAGATGCGGGTGCTCTGGCCGATGTAGACGCCCATGGAGATCACCGCGCCTTCCTCCACGATGACGCCCTCCACGATCTCGGAGCGGGCGCCGATGAAGCAGTTGTCCTCGATGATGGTGGGGGCGGCCTGCAGCGGCTCCAGCACCCCGCCGATGCCCACGCCGCCGGACAGGTGCACGTTCTTGCCGATCTGGGCGCAGGACCCCACCGTGGCCCAGGTGTCCACCATGGTGCCCGAGTCCACGTAGGCGCCGATGTTGACGTAGGAAGGCATGAGCACCACGCCGGAGGCGACGTAGGCGCCCCTGCGCACCGTGGCCGGCGGCACCACCCGCACGCCGGCGGCGCGGAACTCGCGCGAGTTGGTGTCGGCATACTTGGGCGGCACCTTGTCGAAGTAGTTGGTGAAGCCGCCCTTCATGAAGGTGTTGTCCTGGATGCGGAACGACAGGAGCACCGCTTTCTTGAGCCACTCGTTGACCCGCCATGCCCCGTCCACCTTTTCCGCCACCCGCAGCTCGCCGCGGTCCAGCTTGTCGATGGCTTCGTCGACGGCCTCCTTGACGATGGTGTCCACGCTGCGCGGCGTGATCTCGGCGCGGTTTTCGAAGGCCTGTTCGATGATGGACTGGATGTCGCTCATGGGCTGGGTTCTCCGGTGTCGTTCAGGTCAGCGAAGCGGCGAAGGATCTTATCCGATCAGCCGCCTCCACGCATTCGTCCAGCGTGCCCACCAGGGCCAGGCGCACGTGCCCGGCACCGGGGTTGCTACCGCCGGCCTCGCGCGAGAGGAAGCTGCCGGGCAGCACGGTGACGTGGGTCTCGGCGTACAACCGGCGGGCGAACTCGGTGTCGTCCATGGGGGTGCGCGGCCACAGGTAGAACCCGGCCTCGGGCCGCGCCACGTCCAGCACCGGGCCGAGGATGTCCAGCACCGCGTCGAACTTCTCGCGGTAGGCGGCGCGGTTGGCGCGCACGTGCTCCTCGTCGCTCCACGCCGCGATGCTGGCCTGCTGGAAGGGCGGGGCCATGGCGCAACCGTGGTAGACCCGGTAGCGCAGGAAGGCAGCCAGCACGCCGGGGTCGCCGGCCACGAACCCGGAGCGCAGGCCCGGCAGGTTGGAGCGCTTGGACAGGCTGTGGAACACCACGCAGCGATGGAAGTTCTCCCGGCCCATGGCCGCGGCCGCCTGCAGCAGGCCGGGCGGCGGGTGGTCCTCGTCGAAGTAGATCTCGGAGTAGCACTCGTCGGAGGCGATGACGAAGTCGTGCTCGTCGGCCAGGGTGATGGCCCGCTGCAGGTAGTCCAGCGGCATCACCGCGCCGGTGGGGTTGCCCGGTGTGCACAGGTAGAGCAGCCGGCAGCGGCGCCAGACCGCGTCCGGCACCGCGTCCAGGTCCGGCAGGTAGCCGGTGGCCGGCGTGGTGTTGAGGTAGACGGGCTCGGCCCCGGCCAGCAGCGCGGCACCCTCGTAGATCTGGTAGAAGGGGTTGGGCATGAGCACGGCGGCGCCGGCGGCCCGGTCCACCACCGCCTGGGCGAAGGCGAACAGGGCCTCGCGGGTGCCGTTGACCGGCAGCACCTGGCGCTCCGGATCCACGCTGCCCGGGGCCAGGCCGAAGCGCCGCTCGCACCAGGCGGCGCAGGCGGCGCGCAGGCCGTCCTCGCCGCGGGTCAGGGGATAGCGGCCCAGTCCCTCCAGGGCCTCGCGCACCGCGCCGAGCACGAAGGCCGGCGGGGCGTGGCGCGGCTCGCCGATGGACAGGGCGATGGGCTCCAGGTGGGCTGGCGGGGTCACGCCCCGCTTGAGGGCCAGCAGGCGCTCGAAGGGGTAGGGGTGGAGGCGCTGGAGGTCGGGGTTCATGCCGGTGGCTGCTTGCGGTCCGCGTGAAACGCGGCATTATACCTGCCATGGAGACGCCCGTACTGCACCATGTGAGCGTGCTCGTCGCCGACACGGAGCGGGCGCTGGCCTTCTGGCACGGGCTGCTCGGCTTCCCCGTGGCCGGGGGGCGGCCCGACCTCGGCTACCCGGGCGCCTGGCTCGAGGCCGGCCCCGGCCTGCAGATCCACCTGCTCGAGCTGCCGGACCCCTGTGCCGGGCGCGAACGCCCCGCGCACGGCGGGCGCGATGCCCACGTCGCATTCCGGGTGGCCGATTTCGAGGCCGTGCGCGCGCGTCTCGATGCCGCCCGCGTGCCCTATACCCTGAGCCGCTCCGGCCGCCGGGCCCTGTTCGTGCGGGACCCCGATGGTAATGCGGTGGAGCTGATCGGGGAGGGAGGCAGTTGACGCCCGATGTCTGGCGCAGGACAAAGTTGCGGGGGACCACAGGAGTCCTGTAGGGCGGCACCGCGCAGCGATGCCGCCGGCCGGCATCGCCCGGGTGTCGGCTTTCGCTGCGCTCAAGCCGACCTACGTTGTGCAATCACCCAACCGGCCATCCGCACGGAGGCCTGGAATCAATATTGGCTGCATCGGGATAAGCCGAAACAAAGGTCTTTCTGGAAGGCCGTGGCGGAAGGCTGCAAGGGGTACTGAATCATGGGCGTCTTGAGGAATTCATTGCCCGTGTTGTTTCTTTGTTGTGTGTTGGGAGTCCCCGCTCCCGCCTTTGCAGGCAGTGAGGATCCAGAAGCCCTCGCAGCGTTCCGGCTGGAACTGAACCGGGCCGTCAGGCAGTTCGAAGTGAGGGCGCGCCGCTGCGAGCCGAGGCGGGTTTTTCCCGAATCCCTGCTCGAGTCTCTGGCGCACCTGGAACTGGACCAGGAGGCGCTGTCGTCGGCATTGATCTGGCTGTCCGTCAGGGCCGACCATGCCTGCATGGCCCCGGCGGAGCGGGATCTGGCCCTGACCGTGGCGCGCTATCGGCAGGCGGCACAGGCCCTGGGCGCCGGGACGAAGCCGGCCGACGCGGCGGCGCAGCTTGCCTGGGGCAGCGTGCACCACGAGCCGGCCCTGAGCGCCGCGTGGCAGGGGCTCCCTGAATCCCGGCGCAGGCGTCTCGAATCCATCGAGTTCCTGCGCAAACCCTTCGATCCGCTGCGGTTGCTGGACGCCCTGGAGTCGCGCCGGTGAGGTCCAGGCGGTCCCGCCGGACGATTCGGACAGCCCCGCAGGGCGGCATCCCGTAGCCCGGCTGGAGGCCCGCAAGGGCCGCAATGCGAAAAATGTGTCTTTGCGTTGAAATCCAGTGGCCGGAACCGGCCGTTCGCGGCCGGGGGCCGCTCCTGCACCACGTTGTTCAACCCGCAGGGGTAGGGTGCGTTCGCCGCGCGAACGCACCAGTGGAACGGTGCGACGGCTTCGCCGTCACACCCTACGCGGTCTCACGCCGACCTGCATTCGGAGGACGGAGGACGGAAGACGGAAGACGGAGGACGGAGGACGGAGGACGGAGGACGGAGGACGGAGGACGGAGGACGGACGGCAGAAAGGCCGCCTCGCCCGAAATGGATTCGTCGTTGGCGTTCCTTGCGCCCCTGGCGCCTTGGCGTTGAATTCCTGAAATCGATCCCTCGCCTCACGCGCCCGCCTGTTGCAGCGGCTCCACGTCCTCGTCGAGCAGGCGCGCCACTTCGCGCCGCAGGCAGGCCTGCTCCCGTTCGTCCAGCGGGCCGCCGCCGGCGCCGGTGACGAAGAAGATGTCTTCGGCCCGTTCGCCGTAGGTGGCGATCTTGGCCTTGACCACCCGCACCCGGCAGTGGGCCAGCGCCAGCCCCACCCGCGACAGCAGTCCCGGCCGGTCCAGGGCCACCAGCTCCATCATGGTGCGGGCCTGGCCGCCCGGGTCCGGGCCGAAGCCCAGCTGGGCGGGAAAGCGGAAGTGACGCCGCTGGCGCGGCAGGTGGGCCTCGGCGGCGGGTTCCACCAGGCGGCCCTCGGCCAGCCGCCGGCGCAGGTGATCGCGGACCTCCTGCAGCCGGCGCGCCCCGGCGATGGGCCGGTCGCCGGCGTCCAGCACGCGGAAGGTGTCCAGCACGTGGCCGTCGCGGGTGTTGATGACGCGGGCGTCCACCACGTTGAGGCCGAGCTGGTCCAGGGCCTGGGCCAGGAGCGCGAACAGCTCGTCCCGGTCCGGGCCGTAGATGACGATGTCGTTGCCACCGCGGGTGCCGTGCTCGTCCAGCAGCACCAGGTAGTCGTCCGCCGCCGGCCGGGTGAGGATGGCCTCGGTGTGCCAGGCGATCTCGCCGGGCTCGCAGCGCAGGAAGTAGTCCTCGCCCAGGGTCGCCCACAGGCGCTCGATGGCGGCCGGGTCCAGGTCGGCGGCAGCCAGCCGGTCCCGGGCCTCGGCCCGGGTCTTGGCCGCGGCCTCGGAGGCGATCTCCGGGTTGTGCAGGCCGCGGCGCAGGGCGCGCCGGGTCTTGAGGTAGAGCTCGCGCAGCAGGGCGTCGCGCCACGCGTTCCACAGCTCCGGGTTGGTGGCGCGGATGTCCGCCACCGTGAGCAGGTAGAGGTACTCCAGGTGGGTGACGTCGCCCACCTGGCGGGCGAAGGCGTTGATCACCTCGGGGTCGCTCAGGTCGCGGCGCTGGGCGGTGGTGGACATGAGGAGGTGATGGCGCACCAGCCACACCACCAGGTTGGTGTCGTAGGCGGGCAGGTCGTGGCGGCGGCAGAACGCGCGCGCGTCCTCGGCGCCCAGCTCGGAGTGGTCGCCGCCGCGGCCCTTGGCGATGTCGTGGTAGAGGGCGGCGATGATGAGCAGCTCCTGCTTGGGGATGCGCTGGATGATCTGGCTGCACAGCGGGAACTCGTGGGCATGCTCCGCCACCGTGAAGCGGCGCAGGTTGCGCACCACGAACAGGGTGTGTTCGTCCACGGTGTAGACGTGGAACAGGTCGTGCTGCATCTGGCCCACGATGTGCCCGAACTCGGGCAGGTAGGCGGCCAGCACGCCGTAGCGGTTCATGCGCCGCAGCTCGTGGGTGACGCCCTCGCGCTGGCGCAGCAGCTCCATGAACAGGCTGCGGCAGGCGAGGCTGGCGCGGAAGTCCGGATCGATGAGGTAGCGGTGGTCGCGGATGAGGCGGATGGTGTTGGCGCGCACGCCCTTGAGCTCGGGTCGCTGGGCCATGAGCAGGAACACCTCCAGCAGGGCGAAGGGATAGCGGCGGAACACGCCGGGGTCCCTGACCTCGAGGAAGCCGTGGCGCGACTGGAAGCGGCGGTTGATCTCCACCGGGGCGGTGGTGTCGTCGGTGTACAGGATCTCTTCCTGGAACAGCTGCAGCAGCATCTCGTTGAGCCGCGACAGCTCCATGACGGTGCGGTAGTACTGTTTCATGAACTGTTCCACCGCCAGATGCTGCGGCGTGTCGCGGTAGCCGAAGTGCGCCGCCAGGCGCCGCTGCTGGTCGAACAGCAGCCGGTCTTCGCGCCGGCCGGTGAAGACATGCAGGCCGAAGCGCACCTGCCACAGGAAGGCCTGGCCCTCGGCCAGGGAGCGGAACTCGGCCTCGGTGAGGAAGCCGTGGGTGACCAGCTCGTGGAGTTGGCCGGCCCCGAAGTGGCGCCGGGTCACCCAGCCGATGACCTGGATGTCGCGCAGGCCGCCGGGGCCCTCCTTGACGTTGGGTTCCAGGTTGTAGGCGGTGTCGTTGAACTTGGCGTGGCGCTGCTTCTGCTCCTCCCACTTGGCGGCGAAGAAATCACGGCTGGGCCACAGGTGTTCCGGCCCGCACGCGGCCTGCTGGCGGGCGAACAGCTCCGCGTCGCCGTCGAGCAGGCGCGCCTCCTGGATGTTGGTGGCCACGGTGATGTCGCGCGCCGCCTCGGCCACGCATTCCTCCACCGTGCGCACGCTGTGACCGGTGTCCAGGCCCATGTCCCACAGGAAAGTGAGGAAGGCCTGCAGGGCCGCGCGGTGCTCCTCGGGGGGGCGGCGGCTCAGGATCATGATGTCCACGTCGGAGGCCGGGTGCAGCTCGCCGCGGCCGTAGCCGCCCACCGCCACCAGGGCCAGCCCGGCGGCGGCGGGATCGGGCACGTGGCGGCGCCAGGCGCGGACGACGAACTCGTCCACCACCCGCGCATGGAGCGGCACCAGCTCGGTGGCGGCATGGCCTTCCAGCCAGCGTTGCCGGATCACCTCGCGCGCCCGGCGCAGGGCGTCGCGGAACACCGCCGCCGGGGCGCCGCCGCCGGCGAGGGCGGATTCCAGGGCCGCCGGGTCGAACAGCTCGCGGTCCAGCGAGGCGGTCATGCCGGCAGGTCGTCCTCGTCGCGCCGCCGGGTGAGGACCTCGTGCCCCTCCGGCGTGACCAGGATGGTGTGCTCCCACTGGGCCGAGAGGCTGCGATCCTTGGTGATCACGGTCCAGCCGTCCTTGAGCAGTTTCACCTGGCGCCGGCCGGCGTTGATCATGGGCTCGATGGTGAAGGTCATGCCGGGTTCCAGCACCACGCCGGTGCCGGGTTCGCCGTAGTGCAGGACCTGGGGCTCCTCGTGGAACTCGCGGCCGATGCCGTGCCCGCAGTACTCCCGCACCACGCTGTAGCCGTGCTTCTCCGCGTGCTGCTGGATGGCGTGGCCGATGTCGCCGAGCCGGGCCCCGGGCCGCACCAGGCCGATGCCCGTCAGCAGGCACTCGCGCGCCACCCGCACCAGCCGCCGGGCGGGGAGGGACGGCTCGCCGACGAAGAACATCTTGCTGGTGTCGCCGTGGAAGCCGTCCTTGATCACGGTGATGTCGATGTTGACGATGTCGCCGTTTTTCAGCCGCTTTCCGCCCGGGATGCCGTGGCAGACCACGTGATTGACCGAGGTGCAGATGGACCTGGGAAAGCCGTGGTAGTTGAGCGGTGCGGGGATGGCCTGCTGCACGTTGACGATGTAGTCGTGGCAGATGCGGTCCAGCTCGTCGGTGGTGACACCGGGACGCACGTGCTCGCCGATCATCTCCAGCACCTCGGCCGCCAGGCGGCCGGCCACGCGCATCTTCTCGATTTCGTCCGGGCTCTTGATGTGAATGCTCATGTCTCGCGGCAGGCCGGGGGCGGCCGGAAAAACAGAAACGGGGCCCAGCGGCCCCGCCCCACCGGTCGGATTGTTGTCGAAGGCCGCTTATGGTATAAAGCGCGCGCGAGTTTCGCAATTGCAACTGCCGGTAAATCCGACGATTTCCGGCCAAATCCACACCCGCGCCGGCACATGTGCCCGGGTGCCCCGAAAAGGGGTCGGCACATGGGGCGACGGGGAGGCCCAACCCGATACAGGAGCACATTCACATGGCTGACGTATCCATGCGCCAGATGCTGGAGGCTGGCGTGCACTTCGGGCATCAGACCCGGTTCTGGAACCCCAGGATGGCCCCCTACATCTTCGGGGAACGCAATAAAATCCATATTATTAACCTGGAAAAGACCCTGCCCCTGTACCAGGAGGCGGTCAACTTCGTGGGCAGCCTGGCGGCCCGGCGCGGGGTCATCCTGTTCGTGGGCACCAAGCGCGCGGCCCAGGAGGTGATCGAGGAGGAGGCCCGGCGCTGCGGCATGCCCTATGTCAACCACCGCTGGCTGGGCGGCATGCTCACCAACTTCAAGACCGTGCGCCAGTCCATCAAGCGGCTCAAGGACCTGGAGGCCATGGCCGAGGACGGCACCTTCGAGCGCCTGGCCAAGAAGGAGGTGCTGCGCCTGCGCCGGGAGATGGCCAAGCTGGAGCGCAGCCTGGGCGGGATCAAGGACATGGAGCGCCTGCCCGACGCGCTGTTCGTCATCGACGTGGGCTACGAGAAGATCGCCGTGGCCGAGGCGCAGAAGCTGGGTATCCCCGTGGTGGGCGTGGTGGACACCAACAACAGCCCGCTGGGGGTGGACTACGTGATTCCCGGCAACGACGACGCCATCCGGGCCATCCGCCTCTATACCCGGGGCATCGCCGACGCCGTCATCGAGGGGCGTGCCTCCACCGCCCACCTGACCGCCGGTGAGGCCGACGAATTCGTGGCCGTGGACGAGGAGCCGGCGGCGGAGAAGCCGGCGCGCAAGAAGAAATCCAAGGCCACGGTGAAGAAGAAGGCCGCCAAGAAGGCGACCAAGACCGGGGCCG
>JALSIK010000389.1 GCA_026990045.1 Chromatiales bacterium
CCTCGAGCTCGCGCTTTTTCTGCTCCACCTTGGGGGTCAGCTTGCGCCTGGCCTCGCGCCGGGTCCAGGCCTTGACCACCGCCTCCAGGTCCACCCGCACCCGCGGTCCGGCCCACGGCCCGTGCACCCGCACCGGCACCGGCAGGCCTTCCAGCTCCTTGTGGGCGGCGGTGCCGTAGGTGATGGTGAGGGTGTAGTCCAGGGTCTCGGCGGGCAGGTTCACCCGGCCGCGGCCGCTGATGCGGGCGTTGGGGGAGACGGCCAGCAGGTCGTCGTTGCGGGCGATGCCGTTTTCGATCACCGCGCTGGCGGTGAGGCGGTCGTAGCGCGAGCGGCGCACCAGGGACTCCCTGGGCGGCAGGGGCTCGCCGCGCAGCCTGGCCTTGACGTAACGGGCCACGGCGTCGGTGTCCAGCATGGCCAGGTCGCCGTCGGCCAGTTTCAGGGTCACGCGGCCGCCCAGGCTGCGGGTGAGCGCCGCGGTGCCCGTTCCCCCCGCGGCCAGCGTCAGCCTCACGTCGCCGTGGCCGGTGAGCGGGGGCTGTTGTTCCCCGGTGAGGTCGGTGAGCAGGGGCCCCAGGTCCACGCCCTCGAGGGCGCTGTCCAGCTCCATCCCGAGCCGGCGGCCGTCGGCGGCCAGCGCGGCGCGGCCGCGGTGGCGCCCGCCGTAGAGGGTCGCGTTCAGGGGCGAGACGGCCAGGCGCCGGCCGGCCAGGCGCAGGCCCGCTTCCAGCTTCGTGAGCGCCAGGCCCGCGACCCGGAGCCGGCCCGCGCGCAGGGTGCCGCGGGCCTCCGCGGCGGGCAGGGCGGGCACGGGGGCGGCAGGCGCCGCGGCGCCCGTGCCCCGGGCGGGGGGGCCTTGCGGGGCCGGCGGCGGCAGGTAGCGGTCCAGGTCCAGGGCATCCAGCGCCAGGTCGAAGCGCAGGGGGCCGCCGTCCTTGCCCCGGAGCCGGCCCCGCAGGCGGCTGTCGTCCAGGGTCAGGTCCAGGCCCTCCAGCGACCAGGCGCCGCCGCCGGCGGCGAAGCCGGTGGTGAGCGCGGCGCGGCGCAGGGCCTTGGGATCGGCGGTGGCGGGGGCCGGCAGGCCCAGCCTGCCCATGACCGCGCGGGGATCGAAGGGGCGGACCTCCAGGCGCCCGGTGATGCGCCCGCCGGCATCACCCCGGGCCGAGGCGGCCAGCTCCACCCCGGCGGCGGTGGCCGCGAGCCCCTCCAGCCTCAGCCCGTCGCCGCCCAGGGCCAGGCGCCGGAGGGCCAGCTTCACCGGCACCGGCCGGCCGCCGGGCAGGCCGGCGCCGGAGAGCTCCGTTCGGGCGTCGAGGCCGGTGACCTCCACCGCGCCGGGGCCGGCCAGCATGCGGGCCCTGGCCTGCACCCGGGCCTCCAGCGCCGGATCCTTGCGGGTGAAGGTGAAGGCCAGCTCCACGGGCACCGGCTGTCCGGGGAGGACGGCCCCCGTCTCCAGCTCCACGTCCGCGAGCCGCAGCCGCTCGCCCGAGGCGGCGTCGTGCCAGTCCACCCGGGCGTCGCGCACGTGCAGGCCGGACAGGGCCAGGCGCCAGCCCGCTTCGACCGGCGCCGGCGCGGCCGGCGGGCCGGCGGGCGGTGCGGGCGCGGCGTCGGCCTCCGGGCCCAGGTCGTCCCAGTTGGTGCGCCCGCTGCGGTCACGGGCCAGGCGCAGGGTGAGCCCGTCCAGCTCCAGGCGGCCGCTCAGGGTGCGGGAGAGCAGGGGCAGCAGGTCCACCGCCACCGCCGCGCGGCGGCTCTCCAGGAAGGGCCCGGTGCCGAAGTCCGCCGGCTGGGCCAGGCGCAGGGCGCCCAGCTCCAGGCGCAGGCGCAGGGCGGGCGACAGCGACCAGGCCAGGTCACCGGGCAGCTCCAGGCGGCGGCCGGTGTGCTCCGCCACCGCCTCGACGATGAGGGGCTTGAAGCGGTTGGCATCGACGAGGGTGACCACCAGCACCGGCGCGGCGGCGGCCAGCAGGAGCAGCAGGGCCAGGATCCAGAGGGTGTACTTGAGGGGCCGTTTCACGTTGCGTCCTGCAGGCGGGTCCCGGTTGGCGGGACACCGGACGGCCGGTGCACCGGAGGGACTGGAGCGGGCGATGGGAGTCGAACCCACGTCACGAGCTTGGGAAGCTCGGGTAATAGCCGTTATACGACGCCCGCGTGGTGATCCAAGTTTAGCGGCGCCGGTGCCCCGCGTGTCAAGCCCCCGCGGGCTCAGGCGTAGAGGGCCTCCACCAGCGCGGCGTGGGCCTCCATGACCTTGTGGCGCTTGACCTTGAGGGTGGGGGTGAGCATGCCGTTGTCGATGGTCCAGGGCTGCAGCAGCGGCGCCACGCGGCGGATCTTGGCGTAGCCGGGGAAGTCGTGCAGGCAGTCGCCCACGCGCGCGGTGAGGGTCTTGAGCAGGCGGGGGTGGCGCAGGGAGGCCTCGTCCATGGGGTCCAGGCCGTGGTCCTGGGCCAGGCCGAACCAGTGGTCGGCGTTGAGCACCACCAGCGCGCCCAGGTATGGCCGGCCCTCGCCCACCACCACCGCCTGCTCGAACAGGGGATCCAGGGTGATGGCGGCCTCCATGTCCACCGGCGGGATTTTCTCGCCGTTGGACAGGACCAGGATGTCCTTGATGCGGCCGGTGATGTAGATGCGCCCGTCGCGGATCTCGGCCTTGTCGCCGGTGTGCAGCCACCCGCCGGGGTCGATCATCTCGGCGGTGGCGCGGTGGTTGTTCCAGTAGCCCAGCATGACGCCGGGGCCCTTCACCAGCAGCTCGCCGGTCTCCGGGTCGGTCCTGACGGCGATGCCGTCCAGCGGCCGGCCCACCGAGGCCGGGTCGTTGTCGTCCAGGCGGTTGGTGGAGATGACGGGGCTGGTCTCGGTGAGACCGTAGCCCTGGATGAGGTTCACACCCAGGCCGAGGAACACGCGGGCCACCGGCAGGGGCAGGGCCGCGCCGCCGGAGACCGCCAGCCGCAGGCGGCCGCCCAGGCGGGCGTGGATCTTCGCCGCCACCAGCCGGTGCAGCAGCGGCCACAGCACCAGCGCCGGATGCCAGCCGGCCAGGCCCTGGCGGTGGCGGAAGCGGCGCCAGCCCACGGCCACCGCCAGCTCGAACAGGAGGCGGCGGATGGCGGGGCCCCGGGCGAGCTGCTGCTGCAGGCGCTCGTAGATGCGCTCGAAGATGCGCGGCACCGAGACCAGGGCGGTGGGCCGCTGGGTGGCGATGTCCTCGGCCAGCTGCTGCACCGAGCGCGCGTAGACCACGGTCATGCCCAGCATCATGGGGATGTAGTACCCGGTGGTGCGCTCGAAGGTGTGGGAGATGGGCAGGAAGGACAGGGCCACGTCGTCGCCGGTCACGGGCAGGGCGCGGATGGAGGCGTCGGCCACCGACAGGATGTTGCGGTGCGACAGCATCACCCCCTTGGGCCGGCCGGTGGTGCCCGAGGTGTAGACGATGGTGGCCAGGGCCCCGGCGTCGCCGCCGCGCTCGCGCAGGGGCGGGGCCTCGGCGGGCAGGCGATCCGCCATCGCCGCCACGCGCTCGTCCCTCTGGTCCAGCGCGCCCTTGTCCGGCTGGAGCACGAACACCCGCCTGAGCCCCTCCAGCGCCTCGCCCTGCCCGGCCAGCCGGCCCCAGCGCGCGGCGGTGTCCACCAGCAGCACCTTGACCCCGGCGTCCTGCAGGATGTAGGTGACGTTGTCGGGGCGGTCCTCGCAGTAGAGCGGCACCACCACCAGCCCCAGGCCCAGCGCCGCCTGCTCGAAGGCCACCCAGTGGGGGCCGTTCCGGATCTGCAGCGCCACCCGGTCGCCGGGCTGCAGCCCTTCCCCGCGCAGCACGGCCTGCCAGCGGGCCACGTGCCGGCCCATGTCGCGCCAGGTGAGGTCGTGCCACCGGCCGTGCTCGTGGTGGCGGTAGGCCACCCGCTCCGGGCTGCGGGCCACCCGCTCGCGGAACAGGGCGTCGAGGGTGCCGATGCCGGCGTCGATCCAGTCTCGTTGCTGCATGGGTCGTCGATTCCTGCGGCGCCGGCTCATGATACGGCCCATTGACGGGCCGGGCCAGTGGCCGATACGCTAGTTACATGGAGATCATCGTCAACGGCAGCCAGCGGGAAGTGCCCCCGGGCTACACTGCCCAGCAGCTGGTGGAGGACCTGGGCCTGGCGGGGCGGCGCATCGCCATGGAGGTCAACCGCGAGATCGTGCCCCGCAGCGACTACCCGGCGCGCGTGCTCAACGACGGCGACCGGGTGGAAGTGGTCCACGCCATCGGCGGCGGCTGAGCACCGTTCCGTTATATAATTCCAGCGGGTGTCACGGCACCCCTGCGTCTGACCTGACAGCGCGCCCCAGCGGCGCCCGGAAGCAAGCCATGAACACGAATCCCGTGCCGGCTCCGGCCGGTGCCGAAGATCCTCTCGTCATCGACGGTGTCACCTACCGCTCGCGCCTGCTGGTGGGCACCGGCAAGTACAAGGACCTGGCCGAGACCCGCGCGGCCATCGAGGCCTCGGGGGCGGAGATCGTCACCGTGGCCATCCGCCGCAGTAACATCGGCCAGAATCCCGACGAGCCCAACCTGCTGGACGTGATTCCGCCGGACCGCTACACCATCCTGCCCAACACCGCCGGCTGCTACACCGCCGAGGACGCGGTGCGCACCTGCCGCCTGGCGCGCGAGCTGCTGGACGGTCACAGCCTGGTGAAGCTGGAGGTGCTGGGCGACGAGAAGACCCTGTTCCCCGACGTGGTGCAGACGCTCAAGGCCGCCGAGACGCTGATCAAGGACGGCTTCCGGGTCATGGTCTACACCACCGACGATCTCATCGTCGCCCGCGAGCTGGAGGCCATGGGCTGCGTGGCAGTGATGCCGCTGGCCGCGCCCATCGGCTCCGGGCTGGGCATCCGCAACCCCTACAACATCCGCTTCATCGTCGAGGAGATCGGCGTGCCGGTGCTGGTGGACGCCGGCGTGGGCACCGCTTCCGATGCCGCCGTGGCCATGGAGCTGGGTTGCGACGGCGTGCTCATGAACACCGCCATCGCCGCGGCGAAGGATCCGGTGCTCATGGCCTCGGCCATGAAGAAGGCGGTGGAGGCCGGGCGCGAGGCGTACCTGGCCGGGCGCATGCCGCGCAAGCGCTACGCCTCGGCCTCGTCACCGTTGGACGGAATGTTTTTCTGAACAGGGACCGGGGGCTGGTGACTGGCCGCCGGGCCCGATTCCCCTTGCCGGCAGCGCGTGGGGCGGATTGGGCACCGCGGTATCCGCCGGCTGGCGCAGGTCCCGTATCCCGTCAGGGCATCGCCGTGCGGTGCCGCCGTGCAACGACTGTAAGCCCTGTGGTTGGCGCCAATCGAAACACCGTTCCACGACGCAGGATCCGCAGCTTCGTCCGCCGCGAGGGGCGCCTGACGCCGGCGCAGCGGCGGGCACTGGAGGAGCTGCTGCCCCGCTACGGCGTGCCCGGTCATGGACCGCTGGACCCGGCGGCGCTGTTCGGGCGCCGGGCACCGCTGACGGTGGAAGTGGGCTTCGGCAACGGCGAGGTGCTGGCGGCCCTGGCGCAGGCCCACCCGGAGCGCGATCACCTGGGTATCGAGGTCCACCGTCCCGGCGTGGGGCGCCTGCTCAACCGCGTCCACGGGCTGGGGCTGTCCAACGTGCGGGTGGCGGTGGACGACGCCATGGAGGTGCTGCCGCGGCTGCCGGAGGGCAGCATCGATCTCCTGCTGGTGTTCTTTCCCGATCCCTGGCATAAGAAGCGCCATCACAAGCGGCGCCTGGTGAACGCGGAGTTCGCCCGGCTTGCGGCGAGCCGGCTGCGCCCCGGCGGGCACCTGCACCTGGCCACCGACTGGGAGGACTACGCCCGGCAGATGCTGGAGGTGCTGGGTGCGGAACCGGCGCTGCGCAACCTGTCTCCCACCGGCGACTTCGTGCCCCGGCCGGATTCGCGTCCGGTGACCCGTTTCGAGGCCCGCGGCCGCCGCCTGGGGCACGAGGTGTTCGATCTGCTCTACGAGCGCCGGTTTTAGCGGGCTGTTGAAAAACAGCCTGCTGTAGCGGGGCAGGGATGCCACGCCCGCGAATCGAGCGTGGCGTGTCAACGGTTGATTGGGCGCGTTGAAAAAGGCCAGGACGGCCTTTGCAGCATTCTGTCAGACCGCCTCTTGCGCCGGCCACAGCCAGGCGGCGCCGCGCACCCCGCTGGCGTCCCCGTGCACCGGCGCCAGCAGGCGGGTGTCCACGCGGTCCGAGAACACCCACTCGCCCCAGCGCCGCGGGACTTCCTCGTACAGGTGGGCCAGCCGGGAGAGGCCGCCGCCCAGCACGATGACGTCCGGGTCCAGCACGTTGATGACCGTGGCCAGGGCCCGGGCCATGCGGCCGGCATAGCGGTCCAGGGCCGCGGCGGCCAGGGGCTCGCCCGCCGCGGCCCGCTGCGCCACCTCGCGGGCGTCCGCCGCGCTGCCGCCGGCGTCCAGGTAGTCCCGCAGCAGGCCGGGGCCGGAGAGCCAGGTCTCGATGCAACCGCGCCGGCCGCAGTAGCAGGCCGGTCCGGGCAGCTCGCCGGGCCCGGGCCAGGGCAGGGGGTTGTGGCCCCATTCGCCGGCGATGGCGTTGGCCCCGGTGAGCACCCGTCCGGCCACCGCGATGCCGCCGCCGGTGCCGGTGCCCACGATGACGCCGAAGGCCACCCGCGCGCCCGCCGCGGCCCCGTCGGCGGCCTCGGAGGCGATGAAGCAGTTGGCATCGTTTTCGATGCGCACCGGGCGCCGGAGCCGGGCCTCCAGGTCGGCCTGCAGCGGCCGGCCGATGAGCCAGGTGGAGTTGGCGTTCTTCACCAGCCCGGTGGCCGGGGAAATGGCGCCGGGGATGCCGAGACCCACGCGCGCTCCGCGGCTGCCCGTGGCGGCCTCCGCCTCCTCCACCAGGCGGGCGACGGCCTCCACGGTGGCGGCGTAGTCGCCGCGGGGGGTGTCCACGCGCCGGCGGAAGCGCTCGCCGCCGGCGGCGTCCAGCGCCACCGCCTCGATCTTGGTGCCGCCCAGGTCGATGCCGATGCGCATGTCAACAAAAGGGCGGCGGGGGGCCGGGGACTGGCGGCTGGGGTGGGTATGGCGTCATCCGCGCGGTCCGGCCGGTTTCCCCATGGTCACGGCTCCCGTGGCCCGCGGGGATCGGGCTCCAGCAGCTCGGTGTCGTCGTGGCTGTAGGGCGGGGTGCAGGCGCACAGGATGTGCAGCGGTTCGTCCCCGGTGTTCTCGATGCAGTGGGCCATGCCCGGGGCGATGCACACGGTGTCGCCCGGCGCCACGTCGAAGCGGGTGCTGCCCAGGTGCATGCGGCCGCGGCCGCGGGTGACGTGGTAGATCTCCTCGGTCACCCGGTGGCGGTGGCGCAGGGTGCGGCGGCCGGGTTCCACCACCGCCTCGGCCAGGCTCTGGTGCATGACGGCATGGTGCGACGGATGCATGAGCTCGCGCACCAGGGAGCCGTCGCGGGTGACGAAGGGAACGAGGTCGCCGTAGCGGGTGTGCGCCTTCATGTGCCGTCCTCGTCCAGGCCGTGCAGGGAGCGGATGTGGTCCAGGCGGATGCGGCGGGGCTCGCCGCGGTCGGTGTCGGCGATGAGAAACTCCTCGCCGCGGCAGGTCTGCAGGTCGCGCGGGCGCAGCGTCTCCACGTGGTCCACCCCGCCGGCGCGCCAGGCCACGCGCAGGCGCTCGCCGTGCATGGCCGCCAGCTCCAGCCGCGAGTAGGTGGCGCAGGGGATGGGGACGTAGTCGTCTTCCGTCATGGCGGTACCGCGTGACCAGTATAGCGCGCCTCCGTGAAGACGGTGGTTCCCGGTTGCAGGCCGGTCCCGGTTGTCCGGACCGCCAGTGTGCTAGAATGTGTACATTCAAGTACGCCCATTCGTGACATGGCCCGCTCCACCACCATGACCATCCGGTTGGACCCGGAACTCAAGGCCCGCCTGGACCGGCTGGCGGCGGCGACCCGGCGCAGCCGGTCGTTTCTGGCGGCCGAGGCGGTGCGCGGTTTCGTGGAGCAGAACGAATGGCAGATCGCCGAGATCGAGGCCGGCCTCCAGGAGGCCGATGCGGGCGACTTCGCCAGCGGGGAAGACGTCTGGCGGGTGCTGGGAAAGTGGGGAGTGAATGGAGATTAAATGGCTACGGAAGGCCCTCGAGAACCTCGACGAAGAAGCCAGCTACATCGCGCGTGACAACCCGGCGGCTGCCCGGGACGTGGTGAGGCGGATTCACGAGGCGGTGATGCGCCTGGCCGACCATCCGGCCCTGGGCCGGGCCGGCCGGGTGCCCGGAACCCGTGAGCTGGTGGTGGCCGGAACCCCATATGTCATTCCCTACCGCGTGCACACCCGTGCCCGTCGCATCGAGATCCTGCGCGTGTTTCATGCATCGCGCCGGCCTCCGCGGCGGTGGTAGGGCCCGGCCGCCGGGCCGTCGCCGGGCAAAAACAGCGCGGTGAGGTCGTCGAGGAACCGCCGGCCGGTGGCCGTGGGGCGGATCCATTCTCCATCCATATCCAGCCAGCCGCGGGCCCGGGCCTGCTCCAGCGCGGGCCGGGCGGCGTCCAGGGGCAGGCCGGTGCGTTCCTCGAACAGGGCCGCGGGAAAACCGGCGGCCAGGCGCAGGGCGTTGAGCATGAACTCGAACACCAGGTCCCGTGCGGCCACCGTCTCCTCGCCGGCGACGGCGGCCGCGGTGCCGGCCGCGGCCAGGTAGTCGCCGGGATGGCGCACGCGGCGCCGGCGCACCACGGTGCCGGTGGCGGCGTCGGTGAGCTTGCCGTGGGCGCCGGCGCCCAGGCCCAGGTAGTCGCCGAATTCCCAGTAGTTGCGGTTGTGCCGGCACTGGTGCCCGTCGCGGGCGAAGGCGGAGACCTCGTACTGCCCGTAGCCGGCCTGCGCCAGCCGTTCCAGCCCGGCCTCGTGCATGGCCGCCAGCGCGTCCTCGTCCGGCAGGTCCGGCGGCGGGCTGGCCGCGAACGCGGTGTGGGGCTCGATGGTGAGCTGGTACCAGGACAGGTGCTCCGGCGCCAGCGCCAGCGCCGCATCCAGGTCGCGCAGCGCGCCGGCGCGGTCCTGCCCTGGCAGGCCGAACATGAGGTCGAGGTTGACGTTGTCGAAGCCGGCGGCGCGGGCGGCTGCCACCGCGGCGCGGGCCTGGGCCGCGTCGTGGATGCGGCCCAGGGCGCCGAGCATGCCGTCGTCGAAGCTCTGCACGCCGATGGACAGGCGGTTGACCCCGGCGGCGCGGAAGGCGGCGAAGCGCCCGGCTTCCGCCGTGCCGGGGTTGGCCTC
>JALSIK010000390.1 GCA_026990045.1 Chromatiales bacterium
CCAGCTGGGTGTGGATCTCGAGTCCGATGACGGGTTCCCAATCCATCTCTTCAGTTCCTAGTGGCGAGGATCGAGGGGCGAGGAAAAATACAGAAATCCGTGCCCGGAAACGACGACCGACCGCCTTGCCACTCGCCCCTCACCCCTTGTCACTCGAACCCCGAAGGGGTTCGTTGGTGCCAGTCGGTCTCCTGCTGGAACTTGTGCGCCACGTTGAGCAGGCGCGCCTCGTCGAACAGGTTGCCGATGATCTGCAGCCCCACCGGCAGGCCGTGGGCGAAGCCGGCGGGGATGGACAGGCCCGGCAGCCCCGCCAGGTTGACCGCGATGGTGTAGATGTACGACAGGTACATGCTCACCGGGTCGCCGGTCTTCTCGCCCAGGCGGAAGGCCACCGTGGGCGAGGTGGGGCCCATGATCACGTCCACCTCCTCGAACGCGCGCATGAAGTCGTCGCGGATGAGGCGGCGGATCTTCTGTGCCTTCAGATAGTAGGCGTCGTAGTAGCCGGCGGACAGGGCGTAGGTCCCGATCATGATGCGGCGCTTGACCTCGGCGCCGAACCCCTCGCCGCGGCTGCGCTTGTAGAGGTCCTCCAGGTCCCGCGGGTCCCGGCAACGGTAGCCGAAGCGCACGCCGTCGTAGCGCGACAGGTTGGAGGAACACTCGGCCGGCGCCACCACGTAGTAGGCCGGGACCGCCAGGTGGGTGTTGGGCAGGCTGATCTCGCTGACCCGGGCGCCCATCCTTTTATATACCTCCAGCGCACCCTCGATGCAGGCGGCCACGTCGCCATCCAGGCCGTCGCCGAAGTATTCCCGCGGCAGGCCGATGCGCAGGCCGTCCAGGGGCTGGTCCAGGGTGGCGGTGTAGTCGGGCACCGGGCGGTCGATGCTGGTGGAGTCGCGCGGGTCGAACCCGGCCATGGCCCCCAGCATGATGGCGGCGTCCTCGGCGGTGCGGGTCATGGGCCCGCCCTGGTCAAGGCTGGAGGCGAACGCGATCATGCCCCAGCGCGAGACCCGGCCGTAGGTGGGCTTGAGCCCGGTGATGCCGGTGAGCGCCGCCGGCTGGCGGATGGAGCCGCCGGTGTCGGTGCCGGTGGCCCCCGGCGCCAGCCGCGCGGCCACCGCCGCGGCCGAGCCGCCGGAGGAGCCGCCCGGGACCCGGTCGGTGTCCCAGGGGTTCTTCACCGGGCCGTAGAAGCTGGTCTCGTTGGACGAGCCCATGGCGAACTCGTCCATGTTGGTCTTGCCCAGCATGACCGCCCCGGCGGCGGCCAGCTTCTCCACCACGGTGGCGTCGTAGGGGGCGATGAAGTCGTCCAGCATGCGCGAGCCGCAGGAGGTCCGCACCCCGCGGGTGCAGAAGATGTCCTTGTGCAGGATGGGCACCCCGGTGAGGGGCCCGCCCTCGCCCGCGGCCAGGCGGCGGTCGGCCGCGGCCGCCTGGGCCATGGCCTGCTCCTCGGTGGCGGTGATGACGGCGTTGAGCTCCGGGTCGCGTTCGCGGATGCGCGCCAGCAGGGCCCGGGTCAGCTCCTCGCTGGAGAACTCGCGCCGGCGCAGGGCGCCGGCCAGCTCGGCGATGGTGAACTCGTGCATGGGCAAGCGGGGCTACTCGATGACCTTGGGCACCAGGTAGAGGCCGTTTTCCACCGCGGGCGCGATGCCCTGGAACAGCTCCCGCTGGTCGGTCTCGGTGACCTCGTCCGGGCGCAGGCGCTGGCTGGCCTCCACGGGGTGGGCCAGGGGCTCCACCGCGCTGGTGTCCACGGCGTTCATCTGCTCCACCAGGGCCAGGATGTCGGACAGGTTCCGGGCGTAGCCGGGCACGTCGGCCTCGTCGATGGCCAGCCGGGCCAGGTGGGCGATGCGTTCGACGTCTTGGCGGTCCAGGGACATGGCTCCAGGTGCTCCCGTGGCGGGCCGGGCCCGCGGAAAATGGCAACGGTATCACAGATGACTTCTTGCCCAAAACCCCATAGTGTTATTAAATTGGTTGCTTAAACTACCACCGTTTCTCGATTTTTCACGACCTGACCACGGAATCCTCCTATGGTGTTCAACCGCCTGCGCGGCCTGTTTTCCAACGACATTTCTATCGATCTCGGCACCGCCAACACGCTGATTTACGTGCGCGGGCAGGGCATCGTCCTCAACGAACCCTCGGTGGTGGCCATCCGCCAGGAGCGGGGGCCGGGCGGGCCCAAGAGCATCGCCGCCGTGGGGATGGAGGCCAAGCGCATGCTGGGCCGGACCCCGGGCAACATCGTGGCCATCCGCCCCATGAAGGACGGCGTCATCGCCGACTTCACCGTGACCGAGAAGATGCTCCAGCACTTCATCAAGAAGGTCCACGAGACCAAGTTCTTCCGCCCCAGCCCCCGGGTGCTCATCTGCGTGCCCTGCGGCTCCACCCAGGTGGAGCGGCGGGCCATCCGCGAGTCGGCCGCCGGGGCCGGGGCGCGGGAGGTGTTCCTCATCGAGGAGCCCATGGCCGCCGCCATCGGGGCCGGGATGCCCATCTCCGAGGCCTCGGGCTCCATGGTCCTGGACATCGGCGGCGGCACCACCGAGGTGGCGGTGATCTCGCTGTCGGGCATCGTCTATGCCGCCTCGGTGCGCATCGGCGGCGACCGCTTCGACGAGGCCATCATCAACTACGTGCGCCGCAACTACGGCAGCCTCATCGGCGAGTCCACCGCCGAGCGCATCAAGCACGAGATCGGCTCCGCCTACCCCGGCAACGAGGTGCGCGAGATGGAGGTCCGCGGCCGCAACCTGGCCGAGGGCGTGCCGCGCAGCTTCACCCTCACCAGCAACGAGATCCTGGAGGCGCTGCAGGAGCCCCTGTCGGGGATCGTCTCGGCGGTCAAGACCGCCCTGGAGCAGACCCCGCCGGAGCTGGCCGCCGACATCGCCGAGCGGGGCATGGTGCTCACCGGCGGCGGCGCCCTGCTGCGCGACCTGGACCGCCTGCTCATGGAGGAGACCGGCCTGCCCGTGATCATCGCCGAGGACCCGCTCACCTGCGTGGCCCGCGGCGGCGGCCGGGCGCTGGAGATGATCGACGAACACGGCGGCGACCTGTTCAACCCGGACTAGCGGGCCCGCCGCCTGACCGGTCCTGAGGTGCCGCCATCAAACTGCTGTTCATCCAGGGCCCCTCCATCGGCAGCCGGCTGCTGCTGCTGGCGGTATTGTCCGTGGGCCTGATGGTGCTGGACCACCAGACCCGCTACGGCCAGCACCTGCGCGCCTCGCTGGTGGTGCTGGTCTACCCCCTCCAGTACGCGGTCACCGTCCCCGGCGAGCTGGGCCGGTGGGTGGCCGACGAGTTCACCACCCGCAGCCGGCTGGAGCGCGACAACGAGACCCTGCGCACCCAGAACCGCCTGCTCCGGGCCCAGCTCCAGAAGTACGCCGAGCTGGAGGCGGAGAACATCCGCCTGCGCGAGCTGCTGCAGTCGGCGCGCAAGATGGGCGAGCGGGTGCTGGTGGCGGAGCTGCTGTCGGTGGACCTGGACCCCTACCGGCGCATGGTCAAGATCAACAAGGGCGGCCGCCACGGCGTCTACCTGGGCCAGCCGCTGGTGGACGCCCACGGCATCATGGGCCAGGTGGTGCGGGTCCATCCCCTGGACAGCGTGGCCATGCTCATCACCGACCCGGATCACTCCCTGCCGGTGCAGGTGAACCGCAACGGCCTGCGGGCCATCGCCGTGGGCACCGGCACTGGGCTGGAGATCCCCTACCAGCCCAACAACGCCGACATCCGCCCCGGGGACCTGCTGGTCACCTCGGGCCTGGGCGGGGTGTTCCCCGCCGGCTACCCGGCGGCGGTGGTGGAGTCGGTGGAGACCAATCCCGCCCTGCAGTTCGCCACCATCACCGCGCGGCCGGCGGCGCGCCTGGACCGGGGCCGCGAGGTGCTGCTGGTGTGGCCGGCGGGTGCGGCCCCCGCCGCGGCACGGGCGGAGGCCCCGCCATGAGCGCCGTGGGCCACCGCGGGGGGGCCGTGATCGCGCTGTCCCTGGCGCTGGCCCTCATGCTGCACATGGTGCCCCTGCCGGGCTGGGCGGCGGCGGCACGGCCCGAGTGGCTGCTGCTGGTGGTGGTGTACTGGTGCCTGGCGGTCCCCGAGCGGGTGGGCGTGGGCGTGGCCTGGTTCGCCGGCCTGCTGCTGGACGTGGTCCAGGGCAGCCTGCTGGGCCAGCACGCCCTGGCCATGGCCCTGGTGGCCTACCTGGCCATCAAGCTGCACCAGCGCATCCGCGTGTTCCCGCTGCCGCAGCAGGCCGCCACCGTGCTCCTGCTGGCCGGCCTCTACGCCCTGGCCGACCTGTGGGTGCGGGGCATGACCGGCCACGCCCCCAGCGTGTGGCGGGCGCTGCTGCCGGCGCTCACCACCGCCGCCCTGTGGCCGGTGGCCTTCGTCACCCTGCGGTTCCTGCGGCGCTACTACCGCGTCGCCTGATCCCATGGCACGCCTCGACCCGGCCCCGCTCAAGGACCACCTGCGCGAGACCCTGTTGTTCAACCGGCGCCTCGTCACCGCGCTGTTCATCGCCGGCGGCCTGGTGCTGGTCCTGGTGGCACGGCTGGCCCAGCTCCAGATCCTGGAGCACGACCACTACACCACCCTGTCCGAGAACAACCGGGTCAGCATCGAGCCGGTGGCCCCCACCCGCGGCCTCATCTACGACCGCAACGGCGTCCTGCTGGCCCAGAACCTGCCCAGCTTCCGCCTGGAGATCGTGCCCGAGCACGTGCCCGACATGGAGGCCACCCTGGACCGGCTCAAGGAGCTGGTGCGGCTGGACCAGGCGGACCTGGCCCGGTTCCGCCGGACGCTCCAGCGCAAGCGCCGGTTCGAGGGTGTGCCCCTGCGCTTCCGCCTCTCCGACGAGGAGGTGGCCCGGGTCTCGGTGCACCGCCACCGCCTGCCGGGGGTGTTCATCCGCGCCGAGCTGGCGCGCCACTACCCGCTGGGGCGGCTGGCCGCCCACGCCGTGGGCTACGTGGGCCGCATCAGCGAGGCGGAGCTGGCCGGGCTGTCGGACAACCTGCGCCGCTGCCAGGCCGGGGCCCCGCCGGCCGAGGCCGCCGGCCTGCTGCGCCACGTGGACGAGGAGACCCTGTGCGAGCTCATGGCCCCGTCCAACTACGCCGGCACCTGGCACATGGGCAAGGTGGGCATCGAGCGCTACTACGAGTACCTGCTCCACGGGCGCGCCGGCTACCAGAAGGTGGAGACCAACGCCCAGGGCCGGGTGCTCAAGGTGCTGGAGCGGACCCTGCCGGTCCCCGGCCGCAGCCTGTATCTCAACCTGGACGTGCGCCTGCAGCGCGCCGCGGAGGCCGCCTTCGGCGACCACAACGGCGCGCTGGTGGCCCTGGACCCGCGCACCGGCGCCGTGCTGGCCCTGGTGAGCATGCCCGGCTACGACCCCAACCGGCTGGTGGCCGACTACCGCCGCCTCACCGCCTCGCCCGACCGGCCGCTGTTCAACCGCGCCATCCAGGGCCAGTATCCGCCCGGTTCCACCATCAAGCCGTTCATCGCCCTGGCCGGGCTGGAACTGGACATGATGCAGGCCAGCGACAGCATCCTGTGTCCCGGCTACTATCTGCTCAAGGGCGACGAGCGCCGCTACCGCGACTGGAAGAAGGAGGGCCACGGTGGAGTGGACATGGAGC